>PKXI01000362.1 GCA_003133425.1 Acidobacteriaceae bacterium | reverse complement strand
GCACGACTGAAGTCGTGCCCTGTTACAAAGCCTTGAGGTTTTGTGCCAAGACCGAGTTTTTCCGCAGCCTGTAAAGCCCACGTCTATTTTTAGCTACTTGCGGCATGACTGAAGTCATGCCCTGTTACAAAACCTCGCTTATCTCGCGCTGAAATGAGTTTTTCCGCAGCCTGCCAACCCGACCGGAAGCGGCAGTTCTGGTGCGCGACAGAACTGGATTGGTACCCAGGACCGAATTTGCTAATTGAGAGCTGATTCAATGATTGTTGAGACGCGTGCGATCTTTGGTCTTACAATCGTGATCTGTTGCACCCTCAGACAGTAGTGTGAGAGCTTCTGCTAATGAGGGCACCTTCCAGGGTCAGCATCGCCGGGCCAGAAAACCGGGGCGCGCATCCAGTGTTCATGCGCCGCGGCGAATCAATTTCATTGCCAATCCAGCAATCGAGACAGGCAGAAGACGGCTGCAGTCAAGCCTTCCCCAATTTTGTTTTAGAGCGAACAAGAAGGAGGTCAGCAATGACACAAAGGACTCAGAGACACACGATTTGGGCGGCGGGCGCAATGCTGCTGGCAGCGCTCTCAAGCGGAATGATCGCAGCGCAAGCACCAGCGCAAAACACCGGCGGAGCGCAAGCCGGGATCAAGACCATTGCCGTTGCCAGCGGCGGCACCATCTATCTGGGTGCGCTGGCCGGACAGCCCACGCCGGAAGATGCGATGGGAAAGGTGATGACGAAGGTGACTGCCTTGTGCGGAGACCGCCCGCAGCTTGGCAAATTGGACAAGAATGCGACCGGCGAGATTCTGGCTGGCTTTTTTACAGTGACGGGCAAGAACCTGGGCGGCAAGCCGATGGAAGGCCTGGCGATTGTGTATGCGCCGAAAACAGGAAGCGCTGGTGGCGCGGTGCTGCTGGATGACGCCGACCGATTTTCGACGACGGTGAACGGGATGTTTACGCGCCTGAAGCAGCAGATTGGAGCTCCGCCGAGTTCATCGGGGGCGCAGGCGTCGGATGGCGGGTCAGGAGCTTCTGCCAATGCCGGGAGTTCCGCTGCGACGGCCGCCCCTGTGAAGTCGGGGCCGCCGCAGCCGTTGCAGCGCGCGGTCTTTCCGGATGGAACCGGGTCGATTGGGCTGCCTGCGGGATGGCAGATGCAGAATGCGGCGAAGGGCGATGTGACCGCCGCGGGGCCGAACGGTGAAAAGCTGCGCTTCGGCTGGACCATTGCAGTGCTCGATCCCACAAATCCGGGGTCGCGGGCGTTGATGGGAAACGGCCGCAGTGCGCCATCAAATTTCGTGGCGATCCCCCATAGCGCCGACCCAGCCACGGCTTTCAAGGCTGCCTTTACGCAGTTGGCGCAGAAGGCGCACAAGCAGCCTCCGGTGATCGACATCGCAAAAGTGCAGGAAATAGCGATGCAGGGCGGCGCGAACGAGTTCATGTTCGGCGATATCGATTTCAACGACGGCGTGGGCAAGCAGTATCTTGTGGCGCAGATGGTTAATACGCCGGTAATAGCGGCGGGCTCTTGGCAGATGACTTTGTGGGTGATGTACGGACCCCAGCAGGTGATGGGTCAGGAGGCGAGCACCATTGCGGAGATTTTCCCAAATTACAGTCGCAATACGCAGATGGTGAACGTGATCGTGAATCAGCAGATTCAACAGAGCATCGCGGTGACGAATCAGGCTTTGAATACGGTGGCGCAATACAATGACAGTGCGGACCGCATGACCGCAGGCATGTCGAACATGCTGCGCGATCAGTCAGTCGTCGTGGACACGCGAACGGGAGGCCACGCAACGACTTCAGACGACCTGGCGGGAGCGCTGATCAATGCCAATCCCGGCCGCTTTCAGACCGTTTCGCCGAGCGGTTATATTTCTGGGATCGACTATTGATTTGAATGGGAAGCGAACCGGAATCCGCAATGATGGTCCGAACCAGACTCTACTAAAGCGTTTTCGGCCTGAATGTTTACGGTCGAGATGNNTGATCTCGATTTCGAGACTGGCCGCCCATTTTGCTTTTATGAGGGTCGCGCTATTTCGGGAGTTGCGTAACATCCCAGCCGCCGCCGAGGGAGCGGACCAGGCCAACACTGGCAACAAACTGCCGCGTCTGGAGGTCGATGGCGGTGCGCTGATTATCGATCAGCGTGGTCTCGGCCGTAAGCACCTCAAGATAGCTGGTGACACCGCCCTTGTAGCGCTGATTGGAGAGGTCGAAGGAATTTTGCGCGGATGCGACGGCGCGTTTTTCGACGACTGATTCCTGTTCCAGAATTCTGAGGCCTGAGAGCTGATCTTCGACGTCGTTGAAGGCCTGAAAGACGGTGTTTCGGTAACCCGCAGCCTGGGCCTCGTAGCTGTGGCGGGCTTCGCTGGTGAGAGCGCGGCGCTGGCCGGCGTCGAAGAGCAGTTGTGCGGCCTGCGCACCGAGCGACCAGAGCGCACTCGGTCCCTGAATCCAGGTTCCGGGGCTTGCACTCTCAAAGCCGCCGGCTCCGCCCAGACTGATGGTGGGATAGAAGGCGCTGACGGCGATTCCGATTTGCTCGTTGGCGGCGGCGGTTTGACGCTCGGCGGCGGCGATATCGGGACGGCGCTGGAGAAGTTGCGAAGGCACGCCGACGGGCACCTTGGGCAGGGGCAGATCGAGCGGCGAAGGCGGAATGGTGAAGTCGGAGAGGTTGTAGTTGGCGATGGTGCCGATGGCGTGCTCGAACTGAGCGCGAGCCACGCCGATGTCTGCCAGTTGAGCGCGGACAATTTCAAGTTGGGTGAGGGACTGGGCCACGTCTGCGCCGGTGGCCACTCCGCCGGCCATGCGCCGCTGGGTCAGGTCGAGTTGGTTTTCAAGATCGCTGACGGTGGCGGTGAGCAGCTTTGTCTGGGCATCGAGTCCGCGCAACTGAAAGTAGTCGGCGGCCATCTCGGCGTGCAGGCTGAGATCGATGTTGGCCATGTCTGCCGCGCTGGCCTGCGAGCTTTCGCGCGCTGCTTCGACGGTGCGGCGGATGCGGCCCCAGAAGTCGGGCTCCCAGCTTGCCTGGCCGCCGATTGCGAGATCGCCGTAATTGGTGACACCGCCTTTGGTGGCAGTGGGCCGATTTGCGGAGATCTGGTCGCGGCTGGCGGAGAGGTTGCCGGAGAGAGTTGGAAAGAGGTTGGCACGCGCCGCGGTTACCTGGTCGCGTGCGGCCAGATACGTTTCCAGCGCCTGGCGCAGGCTCTGATTGTTGTCGGCGATGCGGTCTTCGAGGCTGTTGAGTTGCGGGTCCTGGTAGATCTCCCACCACTTGCCGCGCAGCATGCCGTCAGAGGGCGTGGCGGGCTGCCAGCCGCCTCCGGTGGGATTGGGCGGCGGAGTGACGACAGTGGAGGCGCCCGCTTCTTTGTAGACGGCGGGGGCCTGATAGGTGGGACGGTTGTAGTTGGGGCCTACGGGCTTGCAGGCGGTGAGGATAGTGAGGGCGAAGAGGCCGACGAAAAGAGGGCGGGTCGAGGTTCGTGGTTTCCCACCCTTNNGTTGGGGCCTACGGGCTTGCAGCCGGCGAGAAGGATGAAGATAAGCGAACCAGCGACCAAGACCGTACGGGCTTTGGATGCTGCTGTAATTTGCCTGATTTTTAACTGAGATTCCAGAATACGTCCCGCAGGGGCTAAAGCCCTCATCGATCTCACGGCATCTGCGGCACGACTAAAGTCGTGCCCTGACACAAAACCGCAAGT
>PKXI01000129.1 GCA_003133425.1 Acidobacteriaceae bacterium | reverse complement strand
TATCTTGCACTAAAAGGTGGGATAGAAAGAATGTGAGAACTTCGGCGAGACCTGCTTTTGCCCGGAAAGACGTTGTAAGGCGACTCTCGAGTCTATGCCGCCACAAACTCAGCGGCAGGCGAAAGCTCCCTGATGGAATCCACCATCGTAAATGAATTCAATTTGTACAGGCACAGCGTGGCCTGAATCCCGCCGCCGGTCAGAATCAGCCGGGTTGTTGAAAGCAAGCGTGGCTCAACCGAGGGCTCAAGCGGTTTTTGGAATCGGAGAACGCCGTAGCTGTATTTATGCCCCGGGATTCCGTCATTCAGGTCTTCCAACTCGATCAAATCGAAGCTGACCTCCACCCTTAGGCCATTGGGGCCCGTGATGGTGCCCGAAATGTCAAAAATCTGGCGATTGGTCCTGGTCACCTTCTTCATCGGGGCCCTCATTTCGAATTGGCTGTCTATGCAAAATCAGGCTAAGGCACGATGGGACCCGTTTATGTGATATGAATCACACCAAATCGGGATTCGAAGGCCTGGGGCACGAAGGTTCCGCAGCTCGAATTGGCGCCGGATTCACCGTACCAGTCAACTATCCTGAGTTAGCCTCGTCTAACGGGACGAAGGTGTATTCCCCCTGAAACCTATGCGAAATAAGCCAGTTCTTCTCCTTGTCCTCTCCGGTTTGGCCCTGTGCTGCTTGCCCGTAGCAGCCCACGCCCAGCAAGCAGCCCAGGCCGCTGCTGACAAGCCCGTCACAATCCTCAAGGTCCAGGCGCGCGAGGTCCTGCTGCCCGTCACCGTGCGCGACAAGCGCGGCGCGCTAGTGCCCAACCTTACAGTAGCCGATTTCACGCTGGCTGAAGATGGCCGTCCCCAGGTTATCAAGAGCTTTACCCGCGAAAGTAACCTACCCTTCCGACTGGGGCTCCTCGTCGATACCAGCCGCAGTGTTTCTGCGGCAATGGAAAACGAAAAGAAGGCGGCCGGGAAGTTCATTGACCTGATGCTGCCCGCCAGCTCCAAGGGTGCGACTGCGGGTGACGCGGCCTTCCTTATCCACTTCGACCGCGAGGTCGAGCTGCTGCAGGACTTCACCAGCTCCCGCGACAACCTGCACCGCGAGTTGGACACAATGGGACCAACGGAACGGGAGCGGAATACCTCCAATGGCCCTGAGACCAGCGGCGACGACCGTGGCAGCCAGTCGCGCGGCAACCGCGGCGGCACGCAGCTTTACGACGCAATTTTCCTGGCCGCCGACGACCTGATGAAGCCCAAAGAAGGCCGAAAGGCGCTGGTTGTCTTCTCTGACGGCGAAGACCGTGGCAGCAAGGAAAACCTCAACGACGCAATTGACGCCGCGGACCACGCAAATCTCGCCGTTTACACGATTTACTTCAAGGGGCAGCAGGAACGCGGCGCCAACGAAGGCTTTCCCGGTGGCGGTGGCCGGCGCGGCGGGGGAGGCGGTTGGCCGGGTGGCGGCGGTGGGGGTGGCGGAGGTTATCCCGGTGGGGGCGGCGGTGGATACCCAGGCGGTGGTGGAGGCTATCCCGGTGGAGGTGGCGGCCGGCGCGGCGGCGATCGCCAGTCGGATATAGACGGCAGGAAGATCATGGAGAAAATTGCCACCCGCACCGGTGGCCGCTTCTTCGAGGCCAAAAAGAAGGACAATCTCGAAGATATTTACAATCAGATTGCCGAAGAATTACGCGGCCAGTACCTGCTCTCCTACACGCCCGACAAGCCAGACAACGACGAAGAGTTCCACAAGATCGCGCTCAAGGCAAAGAACGCCGATCTGGCCGTGTCGACCCGGGAAGGGTATTACTCGGCAGAGAAGTAGAAAACGGCACTAGGGGACTGGCGTACCGGCCAAGGGCGGAATCTCTTCCTCGGTTACTACGAAAAAGTGGCGCAAGTCCGCATTGCCAAAGGCAGTGGTAATGGCAACGTCGGAGGCGTCGCGGCCGGTTGCCATGAGGACGCGGCCAATGCGAGGCTGGCTGTTGCGAGCATCGAATGTCCACCAGCGGCCGTCGAGCCAGGCCTCGAACCAGGCGCTGAAGTCCATGGGAAGGACAACCGGGACGCCGATGTCGCCCAGATAGCCGGTTGCGTAACGGGCCGGGATGTTGAGGGCGCGGCAAAAGGTGATGGCCAGATGCTGAAAGTCGCGGCAAACACCCACGCGTTCAGTGAAGACGTCGAGGGCGGTTTTGGTGGGCCGGGCCTGCTGATAATTGAACGCCACATGGTTGTGGACCCAGTTGCATATGTACTGCACTCTCCCCCATCCGGGGTCCAGATTCCCAAATAGTTCAAAGGCAATGTTGGAGAAACGGTCGACCTCGCAATAGCGGCTATTCAGCAAATAGCTGAGGACCTGGTGCGGCAGATCTCCGACGGCGGACTCCCGGGCAGCGAGATTGAGAATATCCGGGTAACCTGAGTCTCGAATCAGCGTGGAGCCGCTAAGGCGCAGGAAACCTTTGGGCGCGACGAATCGCGCGCAGCGGTTGCCGAAGCTGTCGATGTAGTTTGTCACGGGAATATTCGGCTCGATCTGCAACTCATCGGGCTCCAGCAGGTCGTGGACGCGCGAGGGATGGACGTTGAGCAACGCGACCATTGCGACCGCGGCTGGGATGTCGAATTGAATGTCGTACGCCAGACGGATGAACAAGCTGGGACCTCTTGTATTGAAAGTACAGGCTGGGTTGGGTTTGCGCTTGTTGGAGCACGTGCGCGGTGGGCAATGAAACAGCTTTGTTAATTTCGATGCAATTTCTTGGAACTGCGTCCTCGACGCTCAGCAGAGTAATCCCAGGTCTCATGTGAAATGCAGGGAAATTGGAGAGCCTTTAAATGCACCAAGGGCGCAGCCTTTTGGCTGCACCCCTGGTGTATTACCTGATGGCCGACTAGCTCGTGGTGTGAATGTTGCCGCCAGTCTGCTTTTCTTCAATCGCCGCCTGTGCCGCTGCAAGCCTTGCCGTCAACAGCCGGAAGGGCGAGCAGGAGACGTAGTTGAGCCCGATCTTGTGGCAGAACTTGACGGACTCAGGATCGCCGCCATGCTCGCCGCAAATGCCCACCTTGAGGTTGGCGCGGGTGTTGCGTCCCTTGGCCGTGGCCATCTTCACCAGTTGCCCAACGCCCGCCTGGTCAAGGGTGGCGAAGGGATCCTGCTTGAAGATGCCGAGCCTCATATAGGCCGGCAGGAAGTTGTTGATGTCGTCGCGTGAGATGCCGTACGTGGTCTGCGTCAGATCGTTGGTGCCGAAGCTGAAGAACTCGGCCTCTTCCGCAATTTGATCTGCGGTGAGGGCCGCGCGCGGCAACTCGATCATCGTGCCCACCATGTACTCCACCTTCGCGTTCTTCTCCGCGAAGACTTCTGCGGCGACGCGGCGAACGATTGTGGATTGGTTGCGCATCTCTTCAATGGAGCCGATGAGCGGAATCATGATCTCGACATGCGGATCGCCGCCCTTGTTCTTCACCGCAACAGCGGCTTCGAAGATGGCGCGAACCTGCATCTCGGTGATCTCGGGGAACGTAATGCCAAGACGGCATCCACGCAACCCGAGCATGGGGTTCTGCTCATGCAGTTCTTCCACGCGAGCCAGCAGGCTGCGCAGATCCTTCAGCTTGGGCGACCGCGGCTTGGTCTCTTCCAGGCGCGCAATTTGAACCAGCAGATCTTCGCGTTTGGGCAGAAACTCGTGCAGCGGTGGATCGAGCAGGCGGATGGTGACCGGCAGCGATTCCATGCTCTTGAGAAGACCGGTGAAGTCGGCGCGCTGCATCGGCAGCAGCTTCTTCAGCGCGGCGCGTCGGTCCTTCTCGTTGTCGGCCAGAATCATGGCGCGCATATGCTCGATGCGGTCTTCAGCAAAGAACATGTGCTCGGTGCGGCAGAGGCCGATGCCTTCGGCGCCGAACAGGCGGGCCTGCTTGGCGTCGCGAGGGATGTCGGCGTTGGCACGGATGCGCAGCTTGCGGACCGGGTCAACCCAGCTCATGAACTTGACCAGATCGGGATCGTCCGGCTGAGCTTCAAGCGTCTTCAGGCGCCCTGCGATCACGCGGCCGGTAGTGCCGTCCAGCGAGAGCCAGTCGCCCTGTTTGTAGGTATGGCCCTTGACGCGCAGTTCCTTCTTCGCTTCGTCGACCGTGCACTCGCCGGCGCCGGCCACGCAGCACTTGCCCATGCCGCGCGTTACGACTGCCGCGTGTGATGTCATGCCGCCGCGCGAGGTCAGAATGCCAGCCGCAACTTCCATGCCGGCGATATCTTCCGGCGTGGTTTCACCGCGTACCAAGATGATGACCTTGTAGGAGCCGTCAGCATGACGCTTGACTGCTTCCTCCGCAGTGAACACGATCTGTCCAACAGCCGCGCCGGGCGATGCCGGAAGGCCGGTGGCCAGAACTTCAATTTTCTCGCCCTTTTCAACCAGGCGCGGAACAAGGAAGTCGTAAAGCTGGTTTGGCTCTACGCGATGAATGGCTTCTTCCTGCGTGATCAGGCCTTCGCGAACCATGTCGATAGCAACGCGAACTGCAGCCAGTCCCGTACGCTTGCCGTTGCGGGTCTGCAGCATGTAGAGCTTGCCATCTTGAATGGTGAACTCAAAGTCCTGCATGTCGCGGTAGTGCTTTTCCATCTTCCGCGTAATGTCCTTGAGCTGTTCGTAGACCCTGGGCATCGCCTTCTCGAGCTCGCTGATCGACAGCGGGGTGCGGACGCCCGAAACCACGTCTTCTCCCTGCGCGTTCATCAGGTACTCGCCGAAGAACATGTGCTCGCCGGTTGCCGGATTGCGCGTGAAGCCGACGCCGGTGCCTGAGTTCTCACCCAGGTTGCCAAACACCATGGCCTGAATGTTGACTGCTGTGCCCAGCCAGTCATCAATGCGGTTAATGCGGCGATAGGTCTTGGCCCTTTCGTTCTGCCAGCTCCTGAAAACGGCATCGCGGGCAGCAACAAGTTGCTCCAGCGGATTCTGCGGAAAGTCCTTGCCTGTTTCCTTCTTGATGAGCTTCTTGTATTCGACGATGATCTTTTGCAGCGCATCGGGCTTGAGCTCGTAGTCAAACTTCACCTTCGCAGCGGCCTTTACGCCATCAAAGATGTGCTCAAACTTCTTCTTGGGAACATCCAGAACCACGTCTCCGAACATCTGGATCAGACGACGATAGGAATCATATGCAAAGCGGGGATTATTGCTGAGCTTGGCGAGCGATTCCACGGCCTTGTCGTTCAGGCCGAGGTTCAAAATCGTATCCATCATGCCGGGCATTGAGAACTTGGCGCCGGAGCGGACTGAGACCAGCAGCGGATTGTCGCCCTTGCCCAGCTTCTGTCCCTGCAACTTTTCCAACTGATCGAGTGCGCAAAGCATCTCGACGTCGATTTGCTTGCTTACCTTGCCGCGCATGTATTCCCGGCAGGCTTCGGTCTGGATCGTGAATCCCGGAGGTACCGGCAATCCGGCGTTGGTCATCTCTGCCAGACCGGCGCCCTTGCCGCCCAGAATATCCTTCATGCGGCCGTGGCCATCGGCCTTGCCGCCGCCGAAGAAGTACACATACTTGGTTGGGGTTGCGATTGTGCCTGCTTTTTCGGCAGGCGCCTGTTCCAGAACGCCCTGCGTCATGGGGTAAAGCCTCCATCTGTTAGATTCCGCAGCGGCGGTCGATACGAAAGGGTGGCGGGACGCAGGTTCAACACTCAAACTCTAAAGTCAATAGGCTGAGCACGTGCGGGTCATCCAGACATACGACGGCGCATTGCGGCATTCATCCGTCGCTATACGAATAGCGTCCCAAGTATACGATTGCCTGTGCATTTCGTCACATTCGATTTGAAAGCGCATGAAAGCCCACACAAAGAGAGGCCTCGGCTTTTGCGATTTGAAACGCAAACCGGGGCCGCGCATAGGCTTTGGGGAAGACTTCAGCCGCGCTTCAGGCGGCGTTCTGCACCAGCCGACGACCGGAACGCGATCTACGTTTCGCATTGTGGGACAGGAGGATCCCGTCCAACCCCACGAGCGCAAGCAACTCCGCAACATGTGGTGCTGCATTCAAAACGCTGAAGCGGTGTCCCGCCTCGCGGGCGATGCGATAAAGCGAAATGAGAGCTGCAATGCCGGCTGCATCGATCCGCTCCACCGATCTCAGGTCGAGCGATACACTTTGGCGGCGCACCACGGGTGTCATCTCCTCAATCAGGTGACCTTCGCATCCCCTCACCAGTTCGGTTAGATCGCACCGCTTGCTTGAGTCAACTGCCTTCATGATTGTCTCGTAGCAAATTGTTCCAGTCATAAAAACCTCCTTCGCAAGTTCCCCATTTCCAATTTAGGGGTGCCTGGCGACTGCCTATGGTGTTACGCACCTGGGAACTTGCACGTGGACGTCCAGAACCGCACCAGGGGAATATGCTGAAAATGCAGGGGAAACAAGACTTTTAAAATCCCCTGCCGCCGTTCCGCGTGTTCGATTTCGATTCCGACGTCCGCAAATGAACACTGAATCCTTGTACGCAAAACGGAGTGTCGCCGGTTCCATGTCAAATTCGTTTACCACTCCCGCCGACGGTCCAAGTCCCAGCCTGAATCTTGTCCAGGCGCGCTCCTGGGCGCTGGAGGCCGGTTTCACTGAGGCCGGCCTGGTCGCTCTGCCTCACGCAGCCGATGCGCGCGATGCAGACCGGTTTGAAGAGTGGGTAAGCGCGGGCAAAGCCGGCACCATGCGCTATCTCGAACGGAGAGGCGAAGGCGGGCAACTCCTGCGGGCTCGGGTTGCAACTCCGTTCCCATGGGCCCGTTCAGCCATCGTCTGTTTTGCCGGTTACCACAGCCCCCAGCCCCTCTCAACTGAGCCCGCCGAAGCCGGCGCAGGCTGGATCGCTCGCTACTCCTGGACAAGCCGCAACGGTCCCAAGGAGCATCGCCGCCCCAGCGATTATCACAAGGTACTCAAGAAGCGGCTGGAAGCTCTGGAGGCGCGCATCCGAGCTGCCCAGCCGGCAACATTTGAGGCGCGCGCTTATGTGGACACGGGCCCGATCGTCGAGCGCTCGCTGGCCGTTGCCGCCGGCCTCGGGCGGACGGGAAAGAACACCTGCCTTATCCATCCGAAGCTGGGGTCCTTCGGCTTTCTGGCCGTTTTACTCACCTCACTGCCCGTCCAAGACGAAAGAGTGCCCACGGCACTGCCTGATCGCTGCGGAACCTGCCGCCGCTGCATCGAGGCCTGTCCCACCGGCGCACTGATCGCCCCCTACCGCATGGATGCAACGCTGTGCATCTCCTACCTCACCATCGAGCACAAGGGCCCCATTGCAGAGGACCTGATGGCAGGTATGGGCCGCCAGGTCTTCGGCTGCGATATTTGCCAGGATGTCTGCCCCTGGAATTCGCCGCGGCGAACGCCAATCAGCGCCGACACTGAGCTGGAGCCGCGCGCCGAGTTGGTGAATCCCGCGCTCGAATGGCTGGCCGCAATGGAAGAGGCCGATTTTGAGCAGCAGTTCAACGGCTCTCCAGTGAGCAGGGCGGGCTTCCAGGGGCTGCGCCGCAACGTCGCCATCGCCATGGGCAACAGCGGCCAACACCGCTTTGCGCCGCTTCTCGACACGTGGGCGGCAGCTGCCGATGAGGGCCTCCGGGCAGCGGCCCGATGGGCGCTTTCAAAGCTGAAACCCTCGGGAGAACTGCCCCCTTCATGTTGAATCCGCCCCCGAAGGCTATCCTTGAAGAAGCACCCATCCGGCAATTTGGTATGGTCCCACACAAGGAGGAACAGTTGGCTGAAGTCTTGAATTCCGGTGCGCCCGGCGAAACGGCCGGACAAACGGTTGTGGATCAGGCCGGCAACGTCGATGCGGCAGGGTCGCCTAGGCCAGCCGAATCGGCAGCCGCGGTTGAACCGGCTCAGAAATCCAAATGGTACCTGTGGCGCAGGGATGGCGTGGCTCTCATCTCTTACCTTTTGGACAGCGAGGTGCATACCTTTGCCTTCAGCGTTGCGGCCAACGCCATCCTCTCGTTCATCCCCTTCATTGTGTTGCTTTATACGTTGGCGTTCTCGGTCTTCCGGTCTGACGCGATGAAGGATGTATTGGACTACACGGTCAACTATTTCCTTCCACCAGTTACCAGGGAAAAGGGGTGGATCACGGGCAGCATCTACAACATGGTGGTGAAGTCATCGTCCCACCACGGCGTGCAGGTCTTCTCGCTCATCATGATTGTCGTTGCCTGCACCGGCATCTTTCTCCCTCTGGAAGTAGCTCTCAACCAGGCCTGGGGCCTCACCAAGAGCCGGAACTATCTCCACAATCAGGTCATCGCTTTTGGGCTCGCGATCCTCATGGTAGCGCTCGGAATGGGCAGCGTTCTGCTCAACGAGGGAGGGCGAGAGGTGCTGACCATGATCTTCTTCGGTCACACGGAGAACTTCTTTTTCAATGGAATCTATTTTCTAGTAGTTGCCTCTACCACAGGCGTCGCATCGATCCTTTTCTTCTTTTCCATCTACTGGATCTTGCCAAATCGTAAAGTGCCGTGGCGCCCGGTTTTTCGCACCGCTGTGGTTACCGGCATCATCTGGCTGGTCGCCAAATATGCCTTTATAGCCTTGCTACCGCATCTCGATCTGGAATCGTTGTACGGTCCGTTCTACGTATCGGTGGGATTGCTCTTCTGGGCTTATGCCTCAGGGCTGATCCTGTTTGCCGGGGCACAGTTCAGCGTGGCGCGATGGGGGCAGGAGAAAGGCTAAGGCAGTTTGAACGCCTTGTCGACGATCGCATTTGGATTGCGGCCAGCCGACAGCAACGTGAACGCGAACAGCGACGGCGAAGCTGTTCGCACCACCGCTACATCTCCCGACCGCGCATCAACCACGAACAGCAGATGGCCCGCCGCTGAAAATGCCATGGCCGAAGGTCCATCGCCCACATGCACCGAACCCACACGCCTGCCGTCGGTGATCCCGTAGATGACCACATACTGCGAGTGGAAGTTGGCCACGTACAGGAGGGAATTATCGCTGGAAACCAGCCCGTGCGCCGGACCGTCGCCGATCATGTAAGTCGCGCCCACTTCGTCCGAAGTGTTGTAGATTTCGGACACGGAATCCGACAGCAGGTTCGACACGAACACTTCGCCGCCATCCGGCTTCAGCGCCAGCTGCACGGGCGCGCGCCCCACGTCCATCATCGCTTCCAGCCGGTCGGGCACTGCCGGCGATGCCGGCGCAGCCCCAGCCTGTGCAGTAGCCGCGCGGCTTGCCCTTGCCAGAGAAATCGCCATGACCTGGTGCCCCGCCGAGCAGGCAACGAAGGCCTTCGACGAATCGGGAAGCATCACAACGTCCGACGCTCCGGGACAGCCCTCAAACACGGTGCGAACCGTCCGGCTCGCGGGATCTACCAGGCTCACTGAGTTTCCGCGCCGATTGGTGACCGCCAGAGTCTTGCCGTCCGCCGAAAGCCGCGCCGCCACAGGCTCCTCGCCGGCTCCAATTTGGGACGTTTCGCGCCGGTTCTTCAAATCAACCACGGAGATCGAGTTGGAACCGGAGTTGGCAACGTATGCCAGTTTGCCGTCCGCATCAAGGTCGATCGAGACCGGCTGCCGGTGCAGCGGAATGGTGGCCACGACGCTGTTGTTTTCAGCGTTGATCACCGAGATCGATCCCACGCTGCCCTCGGCGCCGGAGTTGACCACGTAGACCTCGTTGCGGGAAGGGCTGGCCGCCACGGCTACAGGATTCTGTCCCACCGGCAACTCGCGGTCCACGCGCACGTTCACCACGTCCAACACGGTCACAGTGCCGCTGCCGCCGTTGGTTACATACACATATTCGCGATAGTTGGCAGGGTATTGCGGAAAGTCGTGGGAGCGGCAGCCTGTCAACATCAGCGTGAGCATGCTGAATGTGAAAAGGCTGACTCTGGCTGCGTCCCTTGGGTTCATGGTTTTCGTGCAGATTTCCAATTCACTTCGCCTTGCCTGCATCATATAAGCTCAGGCACTCGCCATACTTGGGCGCAACGTTCAAGTGAATTCCGCGCGGCAGNNTGGGTAAATGGACTGCGGACCATCCGAGAGCGCATTCTCCGGCTGGTGATGTACTTCGACGATGATGCCGTCTGCGCCGCACGCTACTCCTGCCCTGGCCATCGGCAACACGCTGTCACGCCGCCCGGTGCCGTGGCTCGGATCCACTAATATCGGCAGATGGCTGACCCGCTGCACGGCTGGAATCACGCTCAGGTCGAGAGTATTTCGGGCGTGGTCTGAGAAAGTGCGCACGCCGCGCTCGCACAGAATCACCTCGTAGTTGCCCTCGCTCATCACGTACTCGGCGGACATCATGAACTCTTCCAGCGTCGCGCTCAGTCCGCGTTTCAGCAGCACCGGCTTCCTCAGCCGCCCGGCCTTCTTCAGCAGCGAAAAGTTCTGCATGTTGCGTGCGCCAATCTGGATCACGTCGGCCCATTCGGCTACCAGCTCCAGGGTCTCGCTGTCCAGAGCCTCGGTAATAATGCGCAGCCCGAAGCGGTCGCGAATCTCCGCCATGATGCGCAGCGCCTCAATGCCCATGCCTTGAAATGCGTAGGGCGAAGTGCGGGGCTTGAAGGCGCCGCCGCGGAAGAACTGCGCTCCGGCCGCGCTCACCTGTTCGGCAATGGCGAAGGCCTGGTCTCGACTTTCAATCGAGCAGGGACCGGCGACAATCGCCAGGTCACGGCCGCCGATCGTGGCGTCGGTTCCCGCAAAGCGGATGATGGTGTCTTCTTCTTTGACGTCTCGGCTGGCCAGCTTGTAGGGCTTTGAAACGCGGATGACTTCAGTCACTCCGGAAAGCTCTTCCAGGTTGCCGCGATCCACCTCTCCCTGGTTGCCGGTAATGCCGATGGCGGTGCGCTGGGCCCCGGGAAGCGGATGGGCGCGGAAGCCCAACTTCTCAATATGCTCGCAGACAACCCGAATCTCCTCCGGTGTGGCCTGGGCTTTCATGACGACCAACATGACTGACCCCCAAACCCTCAGTCTAAGGCATTTTTGAAGATGACGCTGGGTTTTGAGTCTCGGGCAAGGCCGTCGCCCCGCGCTGTCGCGCTGGATTTGAATGCAGCGGTCCTACGCTGCTGGACCTCGGGGAATGAGGCTCGACTGGAATATTTTGGGGTTTTTCCCAGGTCGCTGAAGCCTGCATGGGCATCGTCTCTTACCTGGTCGAATGGTTGGTTCAGTTAAAACAACGCAAATCCGGGGTGGCGCGCATTGCTGCTTAAAATGCTGCGCCTATTCTGTCTTGTCTTGTATATCGATATCTGTCGTGGCGGCAATAATCGCCGGCGCGACCACCATTCCGATGAAAGCAAGAGCGATCAATAGATCATGCATCAAACATCTCCTTGCACGACTTCCTGCAATGTGCACTCACACAAATCATCGGTCGGATTAGAAGAAACTTGAATACCACTAAGAACTTGCAGGCTGACAAGACGGTGCCATGCCGTTCTCCCACGAAGGTGGTAGCTGCAACTTAGAGCGACGACAGGACGGAGGATTGAGTCTGTAAACCCCCCTTATTTATTTTTAGGAAATCCTAACCGGTCCCAACCTCAGCCGATGTGTCGCAAGGTATGGGTTCTTCTCGCTTTCAAAGAGCTCAGTTTCGTACCGGCTAACGGCTCAGGTCCACGTAAGAACCCAACAAAACCAACTTCGATTCAGTTTCCGTGGGCAATGTCAGCCCCGGCAATCGCCCGCCAATATACTTCATAAGCCACTAATTCTAAATAGATTAACTGAAAGTACAAGCTAGCGTGGTTTGCGGCTGTTGCGCGCAGCCTCACGCTTTTGCGCTCGCCACTTCATCCCCAGCCAGGCCACATAGCCCAATTGGATGGTCCAGGTAACGCAATAGGCGGCAACCAGGAACTGGTGGTCGAGAATGGCTCTTTGATCCATACGATTCTCCTCTTTTGGTTCCTATCTTCTTTTCCGACCTGATTCTCTTTGACGGGCCATCAGGCGTTGAGCGCTTCCCGTGCTTCCCGTGCGGCAATTTTCTGTTGCTGCCGCTCCACGCGGTAGCGCAGCCCCAGGATGAGCAATCCCCAGGCCAGCCAGGCGAGCATGTTCCACATCAAGGCGCCCACCATGGTTGGGTCCATGCCAGAATTGGAGTCTCCGCCGAAGACCGGAGCTGGGTGCTGCGTTCGCCACCAGCGGTTCGACATGTACACGATGGGCACGTCAAGCGCGCCGAAGATGCCGAGTACCGCGGCCAGTGTCTGCATCTGCGGCCCGGAGGCAAAGCGCCGCAGCAGCAGGTAGCTGACGTAGATGAGCCACAGAACCAGCGTGGTGGTGAGCCGCGCGTCCCAGGTCCACCAAATGCCCCACGCGCGCCTGCCCCACAGTGGTCCGGTTGTGAGCACAACGGTGCAAAAAACCACGCCCACTTCTGCTCCAGACAAAGCCCACGCATCGGAGACTTGTGCCCAATCCGGCCGGTTGCGGCGCCAGGCTAGAAAGCCGATGGAGCCCATCAGCGAAATAGCAAAGAAGAGGAAGGCCACCGAGGCCGAAGGCACATGGTAGTAAATAATGCGAAAGACCTCGCCCTGCATGGCGTCATTGGGAGCAACGTAGATGGCCTGGTAAAAGCCCCAGATCATCAGCGCGATGGTTACGGCGGCGTAGAGACCAATTGCAGATTTCTTCATCGGGGAATCCTGATGGAACCCTTCCAGTGTACGACGGCGGAGGCCTACTCCGCGTGTAATACCACGTCGAACAGCAGCAGGCTAACCGTTGTGAAGATAACGTCGTAGCCCAGCAGCAGCTTGATCCACAGTGTCGGATCGCTGTCGCCGGTGAGGATAGACCCGGTAGCCAGCACCATCGCCAACAGCGCCGGCATGAAAATCGGGAACAGGATCAGCGGCAGCAACAGCTCGCGGTTGCGGCTGCGGATTGACAGGGCCGCAAAGAACGTTCCATTCGCCACCAGTGCCCAGGTGCCCAGCGGCAGCACGAGCACCAACTGCCAGGCCTGCCCCTGAACGTGCAGGTTGTAGAAGACCAGGAAGACGGGCGCCAGCACTAATTGCACGATGGAGACGAAGAGGAAATTTGCCAGCACTTTGGCCAGAAACAGCTCCGCGCCGGGCGTGGGCGCCATGCGCTGTGCATCCAACACCTGGTGGCGAATCTCCCGTGCCCAGGCCTGGTTAAGTGCGCTCATTGAGGCGAACAGGGTGGCTACGCAAATCACGCCGCCAGAGATTTCTTGCGAGAATGCGCCTCGGGGCGAAAAGGCCAGCGAGAAAAGCACCACCACCAGCAGCGCAAAGAACAGCATCGAATTCACGGCCTCACGCGAGCGCCATTCGATGCGCAGGTCCTTCACCAGGTGTGTCCAGAGAGCGCGAGTCATGCTGTGTGTCCCTCCGGAGCAATGGCCTTGGTCACGTCTTTCGTCAGATCGGCGGTCTGCGCCTCGGCAGCACGCAGGTAATCCTCCGGGCTCAGAACCAACTGCGTCCCGCGCGTTCCTGCCGACACGCTGATCCTGTCGAACAGAATCGCCGTCTCATCCACAAACACTGGGAAAGGCTTTTTCGCGCCAAAGACGGTGACACCGCCGCGAACGTATCCCGTAAGCGGCCGCACGTCCTTCAGGGGAACCATCTCCGCCTTGCGCAGCCCTGCGGCGCGCGCCAGCTTCT
>PKXI01000326.1 GCA_003133425.1 Acidobacteriaceae bacterium | reverse complement strand
ACTTTCACCACAGGCTGTTAGGATGTGTCGCGTTCTCTTATTCTCCCGGATAACGACTACCCAACCCCTTGAGGCTTCTACATGTCTTCGCTCTTCGATCGCAGAGATTTCCTCCGTCTTTGTTCCGCAAGTGCGGCGTTCCTCACCCGGGCGGCGCACCCACAGTCTAAGCCTGCAGTTGCACCTCCCGTCAACAGAAGTGGCGTAAAGAATAGGAAGAACTTCGTCGCCCTTCAGGTCAAGCCTTTCAGTTGGGTCGATGAAGGCGTCGACCAAGTCCTCGACAATCTGCAGCAGAAGGGCAACGTCAACACGATCTTTGCCTACACATTCGACTACGACTACGAGGAAACCCGGCTGAACAAGAGCGGCGAGGCCATATTGCCGGATCACGGTGTTTCCGGCGGCCCGCTCATCGGCGGGGCCTTTTACGACTACGACCCAAAATACTTCCAAGGCACCGTCCTCAAGGATTTCCGCTCCAGGGACTTTGGAAAGTTCAACGTGATCGCCGAGGTCGCGCCCAAAGCCAAGGCGCGGGGCATGGACTTTTTCGCCTGGGATTACAACAACGCCGCAATCATGGCGCCCAACATTCCCAACTTTGCCGCGGTCGCAGAGATCGACGTATACGGGCGGCCAACAACCAGCCCCTGCTTCAACAACCCTGACTATCGAGCATTCCTGACTGGAAAAATTGAGAGTCAGTTGAGCGGGTATGCCAACCTGGTCGATGGCGTTGCCTGGGGCTGCGAGCGGATGGGGCCGATCCACAACATGATCGGCGGCGGATGGAGCACGAAAGGAATTTCCTGCTTCTGCCGCTACTGCCAGCAGAAGGCGCGCGACCGCGATGTTTCAGTAGAGCGGGCCAAAACAGGATACCGAGAACTCGACCAGTTGTTCACTGCCGCGGCTCATGATCAGCGGCCCGCGGATGGCTACTTCGTCGCGTTCTGGCGACTGTTGCTTCAGTACCCTGAAATTCTGAGCTGGGAGACGCTCTGGACCGACAGCTACCACGAGGTCCGATCGGAATTGTATGGAACAGGGAAGGCCCTTGCTCCGGAGAAGCCATTCGGATTCCACATTCAACAGAACATGACCTTCAGCCCGTTCTTTCGAGCCGAAGAGGACTTTTCGCAAACCGCGAGGTATTCCGACTTTCTGAAACTGGCCAGCTACAACAACTCCGGTGGTCCGCGCATGGCGGCATTCCTTGATCGCCTCAGCGCGACCATCTTCCATGATGTATCTCCCGAAGATTTTCTCCCCTTCTACTACAAAATCATGAATTACCAGGAAGCCCCTTACGATCAACTCCATCTCGCCGGCCTCTCAGCTGACTACGTTGCGCGCGAAACCAAGCGTGCGATTGCCGGATCACGCGGAGAAGTGATGATCTATCCCGGAATCGATATCGATGTACCAACCAAATCAACAGACCATCGCACCAAACCCGATGACGTGCGCCAGGCAATACGTGGTGCATTCGGCGCCGGCGCCAATGGTGTAGTGCTATCCACACGATATGAAGAAATGTGGTTGGCAAATCTCTCCGCCGCCGGAGACGAGCTGCGCAGTGTATTCGCGCATTCAACAACCTGAGGGAACCCGTAATCCAGCTCAATACAACCCATCATTGAGGCGTTCATTATGAAATCGTTCTTGGATCGTAGAACTTTTCTTCGGCTTGCCTCCGCAGGCGTTGCACTTTTAACTCAGGCGGCGCACCCGCAAACAAAGGCGAAGGCCGCACCTCCCGCGAACAGGAACGCGGTGAAGAACCGCAAAAATTACGTTGCCATTCAGGTAAAGCCGTATGCCTGGCTCGATGAAGGCATTGACAAGTTGCTCGACACCATCCAGGAGAAAGGCAATGTCAACACGGTTTGGGCCTACACGTTCCAGTACGAAGGAGAGCGTCTGAGAAAAGGTGGCTTGCCTGTTCTGCCCGATCACGGAATTTCTGGCGATCCCAACGAAAAGTTCGTTGGCGGCGCCTACTATGACTACGATCCGAAGTATTTCCAGAACACAATCCTGAAGGATTTCCGCTCGCCGGACTATGGAAAGTTCAACGTCATCACTGAGGTCGCTCCGAAAGCAAAAGCCCGCGGAATGGACTTCTTCGCCTGGGATTACAACAACGCCTTTCCCCTCATGATGGTCAGCATGCCCAACGCCGTCGAGGTGGCGGAGATCGATGTGTACGGGCGTCGAACAACCAGCGCCTGCTTCAACCATCCCGAGTATCGGGCATTTCTCACCGGCAAAGTCGAGAGTCAGTTGAGCGGCTACTCCAGCGAAATAGACGGTTTCGCCTGGGGTTGTGAGCGCATGGGCCCGCTCCAGAACATGATCGGCGGAGGATGGAGCACAAAAGGAATCTCCTGTTTCTGCCGCTATTGCCAGGCGAAGGCCCGCGATCGGGATATCTCAGTGGAGCGGGCAAAGACCGGATATCGTCATCTCGATCAGCTCTTCACCGCGGCGGCGCAGGATCACCGGCCGGCCGATGGCTACTTTGTTTCTTTCTGGAGACTGCTTCTGCAATATCCTGAAATACTGAGCTGGGAAACACTTTGGACCGACAGCTACCAGGAGACCCGATCGGAATTGTATGGAACGGGAAAAGCCATAGCTCCAGAAAAGCCATTCGGATTCCACATCATGCAAAACATGACGTTCAGTCCCTTCTATCGGGCGGAAGAAGATTATTCGAAAACCAGAAACTACGCTGACTTCCTCAAGCTAGCCACTTATAACAACGCCGCTGGTCCCCGTCTTGCCGGTTATCTTGATCGCCTCAGCCAAACTGTCTTTCATGACGCTACCCCCGAAGAGTTTCTTCCCTTCTTCTACAAGATCATGAACTACAAGGAGGGTCCATACGACCAATTGCATCTCTCGGGCCTCACCGCCGATTACGTGGCGCGAGAGACGAAGCGTGCAGTCGAAGGAGTTCAGGGAACAGTCAAGATTTATCCGGGAATCGACATAGATGTGCCCACAGCGCTAACAGACAAGCGCACCAAACCCGATGATGTGCGCCAGGCTGTAAGGGCAGCGATTGGCGCGGGCGCGGATGGAGTTGTGTTGTCTCGTGAGTACGTGGAGATGTGGCTTGCAAATCTCTCAGCCGCCGGGGATACGCTACGCGAAGTTTGGGCTAA
>PKXI01000052.1 GCA_003133425.1 Acidobacteriaceae bacterium | reverse complement strand
TTCCTCAAGAAAAAGCCACCTTTCAATGCGCTTAAAAAGTCTACGTGTATTCCGAAAATGCTCTGCACCAGCCCAGCGTCGCTTCCAGCCAGAACTCCCTTGCCGAGCCATTCCCCGGCGACAGCAGCCGGAGTTGAAGTATTCCAATCCACCTGCCATGTGCTACACTTCGTCCGGTAAACGCTTTCCCAGCTCCGGAGCACCCGCTGTTATGGGGGCTCTCCGTTTTGGTGCAAGCCGCTGGGAAAGCAGGCAGCTTTTTTGCAGCGCGGTCGCCGTTTGCCGCTTGACAAGTGTCGGAGTAAAGCCATTTACTTAAGGACGAACGTCCAACGCCAACTGGACGCTTTCCGCCCTTCCAGGTGACGCAATGTTCGGATTGGTCCCAGCCTCCACCGCCGCCGGCTCCATCGGCTCCCTGCCGGGCCTACTCGCCTTCAGCACAGAACCGCTGGCGCACCTCCGCTCGCTCGATATTGCCGTCATTGCCATCTACTTCGTGATGGTCATCTGGATCGGCTTCTACCTGAAGGGCAGGTCGAACACCAGCGAAGAGTTCTTCATGGCCGGCCGCGAAATGACAGCCTGGATCGCGGGTTTGAGCTTTGTCTCAGCCAACCTCGGCTCGCTGGAGCTGATGGGCTGGGCCGGCTCCGCCTACCAGTACGGCATCCTCGCTACCCACTGGTATTGGATCGGCGCCATCCCCGCCATGGTCTTCCTCGGACTGGTCATGATGCCCTTCTATTACGTGTGCAAAACGCACTCGGTCCCCGGGTATCTCGACCTCCGCTTCGGCGGCGCGGCACGCAGCGTGGCCGCCTTCTCCTTCGCCATCGAAATGATCCTCATGAGCGGCGTCAACATGTTCGCCATGGCCGTGGTCATGAAGGTCGTTCTGGGTTGGGATATCAGCTTCAGCATCTTCGTTTCGTCCATCGCAGTTGCCATCTACGTAGGCCTCGGCGGCCTGCGCTCGGCCATCTTTAACGAGGTTCTGCAATTTGTCCTCATCTGGGGCGGCGCACTCCTGGTGCCCATCCTCGGCTTGATTCAGACCGGCGGAGTCGGCGGCCTCAAGCGCCAGATCATGGTCAATATGCAGTCGATGACCGGCGTGCATTCAGATAGCTACTTCCACATGTGGCGCGACACCGGCAGCTTCGCCGCCAACCCCATGGGCGTCCACTGGACCGGCATTGTCTTCGGCCTCGGCTTCGTCATCAGCTTCGGCTACTGGACCACCGACTTCCTCGTCGTCCAGCGCGTGCTCGCAGCCCACAACCTGCGTGCCGCGCGCATGGCCCCGATCATCGCCTCGTTCTTCAAGATGGCCGTTCCTTTCATCGTCATTCTGCCCGGCCTGCTTGGCCTCGTTCTGTTGCAGAATCCCGATGGCAGCCGCCGCCAGCTCGTAGGCGAAGACGTGGTTGCCGCCTGCACCACCGGTTCCAGCGGCCAGGTCGCAGACTCTGCCGCCTGCTCCGCGGCGATGGCCAAGACCTCGCTGCCTGCCGCCTACCAGGAAAAAGTTCTCAGTGGCGCACCCGACGCGGAACTGCACAGCTACAACCAGGCCCTGCCTTTGATGATGATCCGCTACCTCGGCCCCGGACTTCTCGGCCTCGGCATCACTGCTCTCATCGCCGGATTCATGAGCGGCATGGCCGGCAACGTCAGCGCATTCTCCACCGTGTGGACATACGACATCTACAAGCCGCTCATCAACAAGAAAGGCACCGACAGTCACTACGTGCTGGTCGGCCGCCTCTCCATCCTGATAGGCGTTGCAGTCTCCATCGGCGCGGCCTACCTGGTGATGCACGCGCACGGCATCATGGACTACGTGCAGGCGCTCTTCAGCATCTTTGTTGCACCGCTGCTGGCTACCATTCTCTTCGGCATGTTCTGGAAGCGTGCTACAAAAATGGCCGGCTTCCTGGGCCTGCTGCTCGGCATCGTCTTCTCGGCGGGCTTGTTCATGTGGGTCAAGCTCGTTCCTGAAGCGTTGGCCAACGTCGCGCTTTCGCCTGACGCCAAACCAATGGCCGAGAATGTCTTTCGCGCTCTCTGGGCGTTTATCTTCGCCACCATTGTCATAGTCGTGGTCAGCCTGTTGACCAAGCCGCGGCCAGTGGCTGAGCTTGAGGGCCTCGTTTATGGCGCCACCAAGTTACCCACCGAAGATCCGGTTCCGTTCTACCGCAATGAATACGCGTGGGCAATCCTGGTGGCAATCCTTTTCGTAGCATTGAACATCACCTTCTGGTAACGAGAGGATTCAGTCGTTTCGCAATTTTTTCCGGAGGGAGCAGTGGCCTTTAGGCCACTGAAGTCAAGATCGTTCCAAACGGCTTTAGCCGCGGGCTTTGTANNCGACTTTAGTCGTGCCGAAAAAAAGCTTGAAAAAATCGAGGGGCTTTAGCCCCTGCGCATTGAAGAGAAGGGGCTACAGACATGCATGGTTCCGGAATTCCCATCTGGTTCTTTATTGGAGTGCTGCTGCTGATCTATGGCGGAATGGCTTTCGGCTATGG
>PKXI01000340.1 GCA_003133425.1 Acidobacteriaceae bacterium | reverse complement strand
TTATGCGAGACTCAGTAGGTGTAACAGTCAGCGTTTTGATCCTGACCGCGCAGCTCCCAGACGCGAGTCCGGACCTTAACGGTTCGAGTGCCGCGCGATTCGTCCCCGAAGTAATGACTGATTTCCAGCTTGGCCCAATTGATGGTGCAGGACTGGAAGTCACCGTCGTTTATAAGGTGAAGCAGGGCATCTCGCAGGCACGTGATCTCCATCGAGCGCGGCGCAATGCCCGGATAGGTGCGAGTGGTGCTCGTGCGAGGAATGCGGACGAGCTCAAGGTGAAACTCCTTGCTGCATTCGACCGCAGGCATCCAGATGGTGCCGGCGATCTCGCCGTAAAGCGCGATCTTGGTTTGCATTTGAATCTCCTTTTGGTTGGTTGGTGCAATGTTGGGTATGAGTCGGGATTGTTTTTTGCCGCAGAAACAGAAAAGGGCGGCATTGGCTGCCGCCCTTCATCACGATTCCGTGTTGTGTGTCGCTAGAACTGTAGGTCGATTGGTTTGCTGCCTCGCTTTGCTCTGTGCAGCATCGGAAGCAGGATGTAGATGATCACAAAGTTGGTCAGGGTTCCGCCAAGCGCGAAGGTCACGCCCAGCGGATCTAACCCAGTGTGTGCGTAGTTAACGGCTTCGGTCCCAATCAAGGAAGTGGATTTATGTTCACGAATCCAGCGGAAGCAGCGCTCTGAGTTGACCCAGCGCTTGATACCGCCGAGTTCGGCTATCTCGTCTGCCTTGAACAAGGCTGCCCAAAGTAGCAGCCACAGGCCGATGCCCGCAATGAAACTGCCTTTCATGGATGGTGTGAGATTCACAGAGTTACCCTCCTTTTCAGGTTGTTGTACTTGTTGCGGCGTTTGTTGATGGCCGTTCGGATAAGGTGCAGAAGCAAATACTCGAACGAGCGCGTGTGGACCAGTCTTCGGAAGATCTCTGCCAGCTTCCTAGCCAGGAAGGATTGGAATCTGGTAGCTCTCGCGGTCTTCTGTTTGAGATAGTCATCGACAAGCGGTACGGCACGGTGCAAGTCCGTGCTCGTGCCCATGAGTAACTGCTGCCTCCGCGCTCGTCCCTGTTTGGACCGCGACGCGTAGACCACCATGGCTTCTATGCCAGCAATGATCGCAATGAGCATGTCAGCGCCCTCCTACGAGGTGGAATCCGAGGCTGACCAAGCCGGCCATGATTCCTAGGAGGAACAAGGCCAATGGCATGGCAAGCATGCCGAGGCCTGCGAGCCGGGCGTAGTCCCTCGTCGGCGGTGGTACCGACAGTCCCGCCAGCTTCGCTAGGCCAGGGATGCGTGCCTTGAGAAGGTCGACGTCGAGTCCCCAGCGTTCGGCGAACTCTGTGCAGAGCTCGTCCGCGCGAGCGGCGAGCACCTGGTATTGGCAATTGCCGGATGGCAACGAGTTGCCTTCGTGACCGGCGGCGGCACTCAGAATGTCTTCGAGTTTGGACAAGAAGACACGTTTGTGGAAGAAGAAGAGAATCCTCTTCCACTTCGAGTTGAGAAAACCAGCCTCCATTGAGGCCGGAGGATTGGTAGATTGAGTAATTTCCATCATGGTATTGCTCCTTTGTTTTCAGTTGAGGCATGCGAAGGAGGGGGCAGTGAATTAACCCCCGGTGGGCTCGAAACTAATGGAAGTCCCGAGCCCTCCTTCACATAACCTGGTCTCTGGTTTTAGAGAACGTTTCCCCCCGCGCGCGCGGGACCAAGATAGGCAGGGAGTTGAGTCAGTGGGACGGAGAGGTGCAGTTTCTAAGTAGGCAAGACAGATGGCGCATTCCACTTACGCGAGGGAGGGCGGAGCAGCGAGCCGTCTTCGAGAAATACAATGCATGTAGAACTGACAGGAACGTGCATAGTGCGCCATTTCTTGCAGAGTTTGTTTATCCCCCAGGGTTCAGCCGGACGCCGTCGAGAGGTCATAGGCGCGATCAATGTGCGCCGCCGCGAGTTGCGCCAGCAATCCGACGATGAGTTGAAAGCTACAGGGAAACAGGCTCGAATCCTGACGGAAACCGTCGCCGTCGCCGCTGTGGCCGCGGAACGGTTGCTGGGACTGGATATGTTCGACGTTCAGCTTCAGGGCTCGCTTGCACTTTCCGATGGAAAGATCGCCGAGATGCAGACGGGCGAAGGAAAGACGCTGGCCGCGGTTCCGGCAATTGTCTGGTATGCGAAGGCGGGCAAGGGCATCCATGTAATGACCGTGAACGACTACCTGGCCCGGCGGGATGCCAAATGGATGGGCCCGATCTATGAGTTCTTCTGCCTTTCGGTGGGCTGCATACAGCAGAGCATGAGCAGCGAAGAGCGAAAGCAGGCATATCTCTGCGATATCACCTACGCCATGGCAAACGAGATCGGCTTCGATTACCTGCGCGATCAGATTGCTCTTTATCCGCAGGAGCAGGTTCATCGTCCATTTGCCGCGGCGGTTATCGATGAGGTCGACTCGATTCTGATCGACGAGGCTCGTATTCCGCTGGTTCTTGCCGGCGGTCAGTCGGCCGACTCGGCTCTTGTCTATCGGGTTGATCAGCTGACGTGCCACTTCAGGCGCGGCGTCCACTATGTGCTCGATCAATATGGCCGCAGCGCGTCTTTGACAGATGCCGGAATTCAGGCCGTGGAGAGGGCCTTCGGCTGCAGGAATCTCTTTGCCGAAGGGAACCTGCGGCTGTTTACGGCGGTTCAGGATTCGCTCCATGCTCATAGCTTGCTGCGGCGAGACGTCGACTATCTGGTGAAGAACGGCGCCATCGAATCTGTTGACGAGTTCAAAGGGCGCATCGTGCCAGACAGGCGCTGGCCCGCCGGTCTGCAAAGCGCAGTTGAAGTCAAGGAGAGAGTCACGGCCAAGCCACAGGGCAGGATTCTTGGATCCATCACCATCCAGAATCTGATCGCACTCTACCCGCAAGTCTGCGGCATGACGGGCACCGCCGCGACCCAGGCCGAGGAGTTTCGCACCCTCTATGGTCTGGATGTCGAGGTCATTGCGACCAATCGGCCGGTGATCCGCGTCGACCTTCAAGACCGGGTCTTCCAGACGAAGCAGGAGAAGGAGCAAGCCGCCCTTGCCGAAATCCTTCGCATCCACAAGTCCGGAAGGCCGGTGCTTATCGGGACGGCAAGTGTGGAAGAGTCCGAGCGGCTCAGCGCCGGCATGGGCGGCGTTCCTCACCATGTTTTGAATGCGCGGAATGAAGAGGAAGAGGCAGGGATCATCGCTCGGGCGGGTGAGCCGGGCGCGGTGACAGTCTCTACCAATATGGCCGGCCGCGGGGTGGACATTCGTCTCGGGACTGGCGTGGCGGAACTGGGAGGCTTGCACGTGTTGAGCCTCAACCGGCACGAGAGCCGCCGCATCGACCACCAGTTGCGAGGCCGCGCCGGACGGCAGGGCGATCCAGGCAGCTCGCAGTTCTTCGTTTCGCTCCAGGATGACCTGCTGGTCAAGTACGGCGTCGATCAGCTCAATTCGCCCGATGCTCCAGCGCGCATCCAACGGCTCATCGAAGACCAGAATCTCCAGATCCGGCAGTTCCTTCGCAAGTACGAAGGCGTAGTCGAGGGGCAGCGGCAGGCGGTGCAGCAACGCCGCCAGGCGATTCTCATCGGCGACATTGCCTGCGCATCGGAACTGGAGAGATTGGTCTCGCTGGCTACGATCGACGATCTTTGGTCGGAGCACCTGGCCGGCGTTGCCGGGCTACGTGAAGCAACGCAATGGGTGTCGTGGGCCAACCATGATCCGCTGCACGAATACCTCAAGGACATCGACAGCATGTTCGAAGCTATGCAGGCGGCGGTTGCCGATGAGATTCCGAAGCGCCTGACGCAGGCTGAGGCATCCGGTTTGAATCCATCCCTACGCGGCGCAACTTGGACTTATCTCACCACGGACAGGCCGTTCGGAAGCATTGAAGAGAGGATGATTAGCGGCCTGAGACGGCTGATCGGAAAGACATAACGGCCACTAGCCGAATCTCTGGAACAATTTATGGCCGACCTCGTTGGGATTACTTCCGGTTTGGCGACCATAGATGTCAGTTGAACCCGAGCTCAGCTGCTTACTTCGGCTGTGCTCGTGCGGACCGAGTTATCAGGTCGAATGCGAGACTTAGTCAGAATCCAAGCCGGCTGCATGACCTATAACATCCTTTAACAGGTGCACTTATACTAAAAGGTAGAGGGGCTAAGTACGCTCACAAGGGTTGGAGTCAGAATGCGGACATAACATTCCCTCTAACTCATGGTGCCTATCTACGGAGTTATTCTGGTGGCGTTGGATGAAAGTGACATCCGTGTAATAATGGAACTAGCTAGTAATCGGTATAACCACTGTTAGTAAGCAGCCCTGGGCCGCAAACAACCATCGGCTGGCAGTTATGGTGATGCGACCGATCCCGAGACAAGATCCGCAGGATAGACATTGACGTCGACGTCGGCTTTACTGAGTCTCGCATAAT
>PKXI01000319.1 GCA_003133425.1 Acidobacteriaceae bacterium | reverse complement strand
CTGCGCTACTGCATCAATTCGGCTTCACTCACGTTCACGCGGCAGCAGCCGTAAAGCGAGCCGAAGTACGCGCGGACACAACAAAACCCCGTCCGCACCGGACGGGGTTTTGAGCCGCTCCTTGCTTCTGTTAAGCCCTTGACTACGCAGTCTTTACAGCGGCTGGGCCAGCTTTGACAGCGGCTGGGCCNNTTGCCGCTCTTGATGCAGCTGGCGCAGACGCGGAGGCGCTTCGGGTTGCCGTTGACAAGGGCCTTCACGGCCTGCAGATTCACGTTCCAGCGCCGGCGAGTTACGTTGTGCGCGTGAGAAATGTTGTTACCGAACTGCGGGCCCTTGCCGCAAATATCGCATACCTGTGCCATCGTTCAACTCCAAATCTTTGAATGCTTTACGGAAGCCGGAACACGTCGGGACGTAGTACGCACGACTTCCCCGGAGGCTTGCCGAATCTCCAGTATANNTGAACAGCTTGAATTGCAGATCTCATCCGGCGCGGCGGACGGGACTTGAGGCGCCCTCGAATATCGGATCGCGTTAGTATTCGGGCTCGCGAAATGTTCGCTTATATGGTTCCGCGAAGGCGCCAAATGGTGGCTTAGAAGGTTGCGATTCTGCGCCAAATGTTCGCTTATAAGGTTGCACTTCTTTGAGGGGTTGACCCTTCCTGCCACCCGATTTTGCGAAACGGCTGCTTACAAGGTTCCGTCAATGAGGGAAGGGTCGTCTGTAATTACCCAAGAACCGACCAAATAAGGCCTAAATGGGGCAAAATAGGGCTTAATGCGCGCCAAATGCGTGGCTTTTCTGCGACTTTGTTGACTGTGCGGCTGGCGGACTAATGGCGTATGGAGAGACTCAGGAGCCGAGTGCCCGTCAGGCGAGAATGCCGAGCGGGAAGCGGTGGCGGACTTCGTAGGTTGCGCCGGCGGGAGAGAGGTGGCTTTCGTAAAGAAGAAACCCGGGCGCCACGAAGCGAGTGAAAGTGGGTTGGCTGAGGAGTCGCCGTTCAAGGGTGCGGAGTGGCTGGCCTCGGCCATGACCTGCGGCGCGGGCGAGCGTGATGTGGGGATGGAATGGGCGGACCTCGGGGACGAAACCGCAGACGGCGGTGGCTACCGTGATGCGCTCGGCGAGGGCGACTAGCTCAGGAGCGAGTTTGATATCGGCATAGAAGACGCCGGCGCGATCGAAGTAACCCAACTGTGTGAGATGAACCGGGACGGCCGGGGAACGCACTTCACCGAGGCGAACAACAAGGCAGCTCAACTTTTCCGGCTCGGTGTTGCCCAGAAACTGGAGAGTGATGTGCCATGACTCCGGCGCCATCCAGCGCAGGCCATCGCTGTTTGACCTGAGGCGCGCCACGACGGTCGTGAGTTCGGAGAGGACCGCAGGCGAAAGCGGGATTCCAACGAACAGACGCATATCTGCTTGACTCACACGACTACAAAATATAGTAGTTCACCCTTTCGAAGTGTGTGTGTCGCAGGCGCGGGTACCTAACACGACAAGCTCGGGTTCAAGTGAGGCGCCGTACGGCCGATATCCTTATGAAAACCTTATGAAACAACGTAGTCTTACATCGCCAGTTTTCCGTCTACCTGAATACTATGGCGAAATACTCCATTGTTGTGCCCCTACACAATGAAGAGGAGAACGTCACCGTCTTATATGCCCGTCTGAAGCAGGTAATGGAACAGGTGGGCGACAGCTTTGAGATGGTGCTTGTTGACGACGGTTCCAAGGACCGCACCTACAAGCTCCTCGAAGAAATTGCCGCAGTCGACAGCCGCGTCCTTGTGGTCAAGCTGCGCCGCAACTTTGGCCAGACCTCGGCTCTGTCCGCTGGCTTCGATCATGCCTGCGGCGAGTTCATCCTGGCCATGGACGGCGACCTGCAGCACGACCCCAACGACATTCCCGCCTTCATCCAAAAGCTCGATGAGGGATACGATGTCGTGTCTGGGTGGCGCAAGGACCGTATCGACAATTTCATCTTGCGCCGCATTCCCTCTCGTTGCGCAAACTGGCTGATGGCCAAACTCTCCGGCGTCGATATCCATGACTTCGGCACCACATTCAAGGCCTATCGCCGCGAGGTCATTCACAATATTCCGCTCTATGGCGAGATGCACCGCTTCATTCCTGCCCTTGCAAGTTGGTATGGCGCTTCCATCTGCGAGGTTCCAATCCGCAACGTAAATCGCGAGTGGGGCAAGAGCCACTATGGCATCGGCCGCACCTTCCGCGTCTTCTTTGACCTTCTGACCATCCGCTTCCTGCTCAAGTACATGAGCAGCCCGCTCCACTTCTTCGGCGGATTCGGCCTGTTGGGCATGATGGGAGGCTGCTTCATGGGAGTCCTGCTGCTGGGGATGAAGATTCTCGACCCCAGCATGGACCTTATACATCATCATGGCGCCATGTTTGTCATCGGTTCGGTGCTCTTCGTATCCGGCATCCAGATGCTCGCCATCGGTCTTCTGGGCGAGCTCCAGGTGCGCCACTACTACACCAGCCAGCACCCCTCCTCCTACATCGTCGGCGGCCTCGTACGTCTGACTCTTGCCGACGAGCAGAGCCTCCTCTCAGGGAGCAAGGAAGAAAACTTCTAGCGATACTCTCGCGGGCAACGTCATCGAGCGCTGAAGTGCCAAACCCAATCCCGCGGAATCCGCACAATTCCTCCTCATCTCGCGATAACCGCCTGATGCACTCATCCAGCAAAGCTGCATGCCGAAACGCGTGTGCCAGGGAATTCCGATTCGTTGATGCAAGAAAGCGAATGCGGCCTTGGCGAACTTTCGCGATGGCGCCACGGTACACAATCTCCCAGGCCTCGGAATCGAAATCCAAGGGAAGCGACAAAGGCCTGAAGAGGACCATCCCGCTTGCGGGATGAAAGTCGAGTATTTCGAGAAGGGCATGCGCGCGGTACAATTCGTGGGCACGTTTGTTGAGGAAAGGGATTCAGAATGAGCGCACTTGAGAATCGTCAATTCCGGTTGATCTCGCGTCCCGTGGGGATGGTGAAACGCAGTGATTTTGAGTTCATTACGGTGCCGGCGGGCGAGCCCGGTGCAGGAGAAGTGCTGGTTCGTGTGCTCTACCTTTCGCTGGATCCCGCGATGCGCGGCTGGATGAATGCGGGCAAGTCGTACGTTGCTCCCGTCGGTCTGGGCGAGGTGATGCGTGCAGGCGGCGTCGGCCGCGTCGTCACATCAAACGATCCGACTCTCGCGGCTGGAGACCTGGTAGTTGGCATCACCGGCATTCAGGATTACGTTGTGAGCAAAGCCGCGGGCCTGAGAAAGATCGATCCGCAGGTGGCTCCGCTGCCGCGCTACCTTGGAGCTCTCGGCATGACGGGTCTTACCGCTTACTTCGGCTTGCTCGATATTGGCCAGCCGAAGGAGGGCGAGACAGTAGTTGTGTCGGCTGCGGCCGGAGCAGTGGGCGCCGTAGTTGGACAGATTGCAAAGATCAAAGGCTGCCGCGTGGTCGGCATTGCCGGAGGCGCCGCCAAGTGCAGCTATATAGTCGACGAGCTGGGCTTCGATGCGGCCGTCGATTACAAGAACGAGGACGTTCGCAAGGCGCTGGCGCGGCACTGTCCCAAAGGCATCGACATTTATTTCGATAACGTCGGCGGCGAAATTCTCGAAACGGCCCTATCGATGCTGGCTCGCAGGGCGCGCGTCATCATTTGCGGCGCCATCTCGCAGTACAACAGCACGACCGGGATGGTGGGTCCCAGGAACTACATGTCTCTGCTGGTGAATCATGCGCTGATGGAAGGCTTCGTCGTATTCGATTACGCCGACCGCTGCCCGGAAGGCATGAAGGCCTTGGCCGGCTGGACGATCGAAGGCAAGCTCAAGGCGCGCGAAGATGTGGTGGATGGGCTGGAGACTTTTCCAGAAACTCTGCTCAAGCTGTTCCGGGGAGAAAACTTTGGAAAGCTGGTTATCAAGGTTGCCGAGTAGCCCGGTTCGGGTTTGGAAACTCGTTTGACGAAATAGAGATTGGGCGAAGGGGCCTGGTGCGAATATTCTGTCAGGCATGATGTTTGGCAGATTCGGATTCACCGGCTCTGAACTCGCAGGCTTGATTGTGGCGGTAAGCTTTGCCGCGGGGTTGAATGTCTACGCCACTGTAGCCACGCTCGGCTTGCTGGCCCACGCCAACCTGCTGAATCTGCCGCCACAACTACATCTGCTTGCAAGTTGGTGGGTGATTGCGGCTGCGCTCATACTTTTTGCGATTGAGTTTTTTGCCGACAAGATTCCGGCATTCGATCTGTTCTGGAATGCTCTCCACACCTTTGTGCGAATCCCAGTGGCAGCGTTGATTGCCTACGGCGCGACGTCGCAGCTTTCGCCGCAAATGCAACTGCTGGCGACGCTGGCGGGTGGCGCGATTGCCCTCGCGGCGCACGGTGGGAAAACCGCGGCGCGGGTCGCTGTGACTCCGTCTCCCGAGCCGGTTTCGAATTTCGCACTGAGCGCCGGAGAAGATACGCTCGCGGTGTTCCTGACCTGGCTTGCGACTCAGCACCCGATTGCGGCCGCGGGGATTGTGGTCGCATTTCTTATTCTGATTCTGGTTGTGATGCGCTGGATCGTGCGGACAATCGCTCGTGCTTTCAGGTCGGCATTTTCGACGGCGACATGAGAGAAGGGCGCGGCATTGGCCGCGCCCTTTCAAAACTCACACTTCTTCAGCAGCGATCTAGCTTTCCAGTTGCTTTATATATAGCCAGAGGCCGACGAGGAAGAAGGCGATGGCGATAAGGCAGACGCCGAGACCGATGCGGCGGTGATTGCGCTCGACCATTGCGTCGTCGCCGGCTTTACGGTTGGCTGCGGCGATCTTCATGCCGGCCTGAACGTCCTTATCGACGAGGTCAGCCTGGAAGCTGTGGATTGTGACGCGAGCCTTGGTGAGAGCATCGCGAGCCTGGTCCTGATTGAGGCGGGCCTCACTGACTTCCATGCCGGCAGCCTCGGCGCGACGGAGAGACTGGTCAGCGCCGTCGACCGCCTTATCGAGCTGGGTGAGGTTGTTGAGGATGTTGGTACGGGCGCGATCGCAATGATCGTCGGGCGCGTGGCAGCGCATGCACACGCCAGTGGGGCCGGTACCGAGCATGGCATCGGAAGGCTTGTGAATACCGTGGTTGCTGTGGCAGACGACGCAGCCGGGAAGACCCTTATCCGCAAAGGCCTTGTTGTGGGTGCTCTTCTGGTACATCTGGGCCTGGAAGACGTGGCAGTTTGCGCAGACGTTTTGAACCTTGTCTACGCCGGGGGGGACAGCTCCGTGGTTTCCGTGGCAAGTGGTGCAGGTGGGCGCGCTGACGTCGCCGCCAACCGTGAGCGCCTCGTGGTGAACGCTGGTGTTGTAGTTGGCGAACTGATCGGTGGGGATGCCGTAGGACTTCATGTAAGCGGCATCGGAGTGGCAGCGCGAGCAGGTCTTGGCCACGTTGACGGGGTTGACGGTGGAACGCGGATCGCTGGGCGGACGGATGTCATGGACGCTGTGGCAGTCGACGCAGACGGCTACCTTGTCGTCCCCAGTAGCGAGGCGCTTGCCGTGGATGCTGGTGTGGTACTGGTCCAGCTGGTCAGTGCGCAGGCTCGGATTGTAGGTGCGCATCAGGGCCGGATTGGAGTGGCAGGAACCGCACAATTGCGGAATCTGCTTGCGATCGATCTTGCCCTTCCAGCCAGCCTTGTGGCTCATGGCTACAGTGGGATCGTAGCTGGATGAGTCGCCGCCATGGCAACTGGTGCAGGTAAGGCCTTTTTGCGCGTGAATGTCCTGGCTGAATTTTTCCGGAGTGACTTCAAGACGGCCGGCCTGGGCGGAATGGCAGTCCAGGCAGGAGTTGACAGCCTGGCCGTAACCGAGGCACGCGGCGAGCACGAGAAATCCAGCCAGCCAGGCGGAGCGAGCTGCGTGAGAGGACCGGAGATTATTTTGCAACGAAGCCATAGACAGTCATACCTACCACGTAAACAAGCGCAAAGATGGAAAGGCCGGTGATCCACGCCCTGGTGCGCGCAGGTTTGTCACTCTCAAAGAAAGGCAGCAGAAGCCAGAACATTCCGGCCAGGGAGCAGCCGAGAACGCCCAGAACCTCGCCGTCGATAATCCAGACTTTTGACGGGATGAGCTTGAGGGTCTGGAACATGAACAGGAAGTACCACTCGGGCTTGATGCCGGCGGGAGCGGAGATAAAGGGATCGGCCTTGACGCCGAGTTCCCATGGAAACAGAGCAGCCAGTGCGCCAAGTGCGCCGATCGCCACGTACCAGGCCATCATTTCGCGCAGCATGAAGTTGGGAAAGAACTTCATCTCGCGGCGCGCTGAGGGGTTGGCAGTCCATTCAGCCTCAACCTTCGGCGGAACGCTCATGCCCTGGCGCTGCACAAAGAACAGGTGAATGGCGATCAGAACGGTAACGATGCCAGGCAGAACGGCGACATGGAATCCGAAGAAGCGGGTGAGCGTGGCGCCGGTAACTTCTTCGCCGCCGCGCAGGAAGATCATCATGGGGTGGCCGATGATGGGAACCTGTCCGGCGATCTCGGTGCCAACCTTGGTGGCGAAGAAGGCCAGCGTGTTCCAGGGCAGCAGGTAGCCGCTGAAACCGAATCCCATGACCAGGAAGAGCAGCAGCATGCCGGTAACCCAGGTGAGCTCGCGCGGCTTGCGATAGGCCTTGAGAAACGTGACGCTGAACATGTGCACGAAGGCGGTGAAGATCATCAGGTTGGCGGACCAGGAATGAATGGAACGAATCAGCCAGCCGAACTGCACCCGGGTCATGATGTACTGCACGCTTTCGAAGGCTTCGTTGGCGCCGGGGCGGTAGTAAAGCAGCAGCAGAATGCCGGTGAGCACCTGGATGATGAACAGGAAGAGAGTGATGCCGCCGAAGAAGTACCAGTACGAGAGGCGATGCGTCGGAACTGTCTTGTGTTTAAACGGTGCGATGATGCCTTCGAGATCAAGGCGCTCGTCGAGCCAGCGAACCATGGCGGCAATCACAGTTACGCCTCCCGCTTCCGGCTGACGACAATCTCGTCGCCGCGCTCGTGGACCTCGAAGACAGTAAGCGGTCTTGGGGGAGGGCCGGAGACGTTGCGGCCGTTCAGGTCGTAGGTGCCGTTGTGACATGCGCACCATATCTCGCGCAGATCGCTGCGGTACTGCACCGTACAGCCGAGGTGGGTGCAGGTGGCAGAGAGGGCTTTATAGGTGCCGTCGCTATTCAGGATCAAAAGGCCGGGACGGGCGCCGAAGCGGAAGATCTTACCGCTGTTCGGCTTAAGGTCGCCAAGCTTGGCGGCGACAACTTCGTCTCCTCCCAGATCGACCACTGCCGGAGGAACGAAATAGCGCATTACGGGATACAGGAAGGAAGCTAGAGTGGTAAGCACGCCGCCACCGAGAAAGAACCCAATGGCGCGGCGCCGCGAGGTATCGGGTGGGGGAGGTTGTTCAGCGCACATTTACCGCACCCCCGGGTTGCAACTGCTCACCAAAAGACTTTGAACGGGTTAAGACTTTAGACACCAAGAGCTAAGACCTCCAATGAGACGTCCACGTTCAAGTGCATCTGGAGCGCTTCCTGGAAGAAACGCTCCGCTTGTATGCCGCGAGAAAACCATATCGGTCGCCGAGTATACCGGTCTGTGACGTAAATCACAAAACGAGGAATGAAGAGAGCGGAAAAATCCATGTTTAGTGAGGTAAAACACCTCTGGCCGACCCAAAACCCGGAAGGCGAAGGAAATATGGGCGGACGCCCGCGTGGCGCATCCGCCGAGGAAGGGGGAGAGGCTTGCCGCAAAGCAGGACACTCCTGCGGAAAGCCTATTTCTGCAAGGTGCGGACGTAGGCGATAACTGCCTTGATCTGAGCGTCAGTCAGCTTGCCTTTATTGGGGGGCATCTTGTTTTTGCCGTTTGTGACGGAAGCGATCAGTTGGGCGTCAGGGGCCTTGACGACGGCCGGATCCTTGAAGGATGAGGCCTTCAGGGCCTTGCCGGCTGGAGAATCGCCGAGGCCGGCCGCACCGTGGCACATGGCACACTTCGCCTTGTAAATATCTGCTCCGCCGCTTTGCGCAAATGCCGGGGTGACGATGGATGCTGCAAGAAAAAGGATTGCAACATGACTCAGAGGTGATTTCACAGGTTAGCTCCTTTGAACCAGGATTCGGGGTTCGCATTTCCGGTTCCGCACAAGTATATCCCCGCGAGGTACAACTGGGCCCGTGGGCGTACCTCTTCAATCATGAGCGAGTTGCAGCGAAGGCTCGGTTCATCGCTGCTAGAGGCCCGTTTCGCTCACACTCTCATTAACCCTGTCCGCGGGCATAGGTTGTGCCTTCAAGAGCGTGGCAGCAGCTATTTGTCCGGCAGAATGTCGAAGTCAATGTGGTGAATTACGCCTGTGAACGGAAAGGGGCCCTGGTAATCACCAACCGGCGAGGCGCTGTCTTCGCCAACGTCGAAGGTGTCGTCGAATGAGAAAGCCATAGGCACTGTCTCCGGAATGCGCGCCTCGCCCACCGCTTGATCGTTCACCAGCAACGTGGCCTCAGCGCCCTTGCCGCGCCCGCCGCCGTCGTAGCCAAAGCGGAGCGCAATCTTTGCCGGTCCAGGGGGCAGCGCTGCGGCAGCGGCGATGGTGGTGATGCGGCGACCGAAGTAGTTGTAGATTCTTACCGTTTCATTCG
>PKXI01000010.1 GCA_003133425.1 Acidobacteriaceae bacterium | reverse complement strand
GCCAAACGGCTGATCGCGGCAAGTTGCCAGAAGCAAGGCATCGCGGCAGGCACTCTGACCATCCACGCCGATCGCGGAACCTCGATGACCTCAAAGCCAGTGGCGCTGATGCTGGCCGATCTGGGCGTAACCAAAACCCACAGTCGACCACACGTCTCAGACGACAACCCGTACTCGGAGAGCCAGTTCAAGACCCTCAAATATCGGCCCAAGTTCCCCGACCGATTCGGCTCCATCGAGGATGCACGTGCCTTTTGTCAGCGCTTCTTCCCCTGGTACAACCACGACCACCATCACAGCGGAATCGCGCTGCTGACGCCGGATATGCTGCATTACGGCATGGCATCACAGGTCATCGAGCAGCGACAAAACGTGCTCGACCTGGCCTATGCTCGTAACCCGGAACGCTTCGTCCGCATCCGCCCAAAGCACCCGCCCCAGCCCACTGCGGTCTGGATCAACCCGCCTATCCCGACACCGGCGACAGAGGAAACTCGACACTAAACTCTCACGCCACATGTCTCAAACTCGTTGACACGCTCCGAACATCAGCTTCTGTGCGCCATGAGACGCGAGGCACTTCTGAATAACATCGAAGGTGTTTTTACTTTTGGAGGTGTAATTTTTAAGTGCCATGGAATAGATTTAATTAGAGGTCTGTTTTGATCAGTGTGAGAATTGCTTTTCGGCGTCTAATACGTCCAAGGAGGAGTCTATGAGCGCCGAAACCCACACTGAACCCAAAGAAATTGTTGATGATGACGTTCCCGTGGATGCTTTCCTGGATACCATAGGGACACACGTTCCCGTGTCCACTCTCCCTGAACCGCCTGAGGATGAGGAGAAGGAAGAAAAGGGCAAAGAATGACTGCACACATGAAGCGGCCCACGCTTACCGACGCTGAAGTGAAGAGAGAGCTTACGAACGATTCCCTGGGGACGATCGATACCGCTGATACTACTGACACTGACCCTAAAGACGATCCGGAAACTAGGGACAAAGGAGTCGAGGGGACAAAGAAAAGAACAGAGGATTAAGGCTTCCGGGAAGGGTGCGTTCATGTGGCCTGCGCCAACCTAGCCTATTGTCCCGTGTTTCGCTTATTCAGTAGGCGACCCCCGATTGGTTAGAAGTCTATGCTCGGTATCTCTTCGGGCGCGCCGACCTGCGTACCCTTCTTCACGATGACGGTATAGCCGTTCTCGTCGTCCACGCGCTCGTATCCCTCCGGCAAGAGGTAAACTGCGGTTACTGCCCTGCCCGCAACGCGCACCTTCTCCGTTTCGGCGGTCAACACCTGATCCTGCCAAAGGACTGAATCCTCCCCAAACGCATCTACAAGTCCGTTTATTGTCGCGCGGTTCAAGCTGATGTTCTTCGTTTCCGTATCGCCGCTGAACAACACTTTTGCGACATCTTGGAACTTTGTTTCGCCCGTCTTCTCATCCTTGAACTGCGAGGGCATTCGTTCGGTGGCGCTCATCAGCTTACAATGCGTCCCTGACACTACCTCCGCACCTTTCACCCAAGTCCCGCCTACCGATACTTGCTTTTGATATTTCATGGTTAGAATGTGTTTTGTTTTTTAATTACTTCAACCTTCTTCATCTCGTTCTCTATGGTCCGTTCGACCTCCTGCCGGACAAGTTTGTCGAGATGTTCCGAAATTGATTTCACGAACTGATCGTCGAGCGGGTCGTCATACTCCGCCTGGACGGAGCAGAACGAATTGATCGGCTCGAACGATGCAACTTGCTTTGTCTTACTAAATGAACGGGTGATGATGAGCTTCATTTGTGTGATTAGTTTATTTCCACTCCGGCAGGACGACATTCGCCGGAGGATTAGTAAATAGTTGCTTCATGTATTCGGGTTCATAGCCCGCGATGCCTATTCCTACGGGAGTCATTAGGAACTCCTTTTCAGGAAGGGCGCGGGCGGTTGCGTAGAACTTCTTGACTGACTGTTCAAGTTCTTGCTTCATGCGCTGTTGTAATCCGCCGTAATTGAAGGATTCGTAAAGTGTCGGGAACGCATAGCACTGTCCCGTCAAACCTTCGCCTATTCCCTCCTCGGCACCGAACTGTTCTTTGGCCTGGAGAGCGGCCCCGCCCATATGTCGGCCAGCAACGTTAGATCCGAATACGAAGAACTGATTGTCCTTGAGTGATGTAATCATTCTTTTACTTTAATTCTTTTAAGAACAAAGTCGTTGCATTTTGTCCTGTTCTCCGCACTCTCCGCACTCCTCGCCGCACTCCTCGCCGCACTCTCCGACGTCGCCGATGGATTCTTTAACCATTCTTTTGCGGCTTCAATTGCTTCACGAGGACGCTTATCATCAGGATAGACCTTCTCAAAGTTCTTGATGCAGAGTTCAGCCGCGAAAATAGAAAGTGCTACAGAGTCCTCTTTCTTCCACTCATAGGCTTTGACTATCCGCATCTCTGTCCAGGCTTGCTTGTCTTCCTGCTTAATTGATTTCCCGCGCACCTCAACCTTCGCCATGATCTCGCAGTTCACATATCCCATTGCGTCAAGAGGTTTCTCTGATGCGTGGAAACCGTTATTGCAGATGTCCAAAGTTCCTTCGAGTTTCTGCCACTCGCCAAGTTTCCAATCTACATTGCCGTTAGCTGATTTCATACCAGCTTTCATGGACTTCCATAGGTACACTGGCTTTTTCTTTAAGAGGTTCATTGTGATGCGGTGATATTTTCTTTAATGATCGACTGGAGTTCCTTATCTCTTGTTTCACGGGGGGATTCTTTAGGGAAGTAAAGAGGTCTTTTGGGCGCGGGGCGGAGCTTCTGTTCTGCGCCGAGTTCGATGAACTGGCGCTCCTTCGCCCAGTCGTTATCGAAGTCTGCTGATGTGTAGGGTTTCATGCTAGTCGTGAGACTTCCCACATTTTGGGGCGTAGTCCATTAAATTGCGCTCGACCTCTTTCGTGAAGCACGTCTTGTGAAAGGTATACACATCGTCGTCGCCGCGAAACCAACCATTTGGAACATCGGCGCGGACAAATGATTCTCCCTTCTCAAATGGCTTTGCACATTCACAGCATCCGTGTTGCCAGTTGTGAGGATTGTTATCCTCTTGCCAATTCCTCATGATGCTTGGATATTTACTGCTCATGGATTTAATCGTTGAATGGTTGTTCTTCGGCGGATGCGACCAACCCTCTGCGTGAAAAGTAATCTCCTGCGTCTGCCATCGCTTCGCTGATGCACACTCCGCACATGCCGGCGCGGGGGTCGAAGTCGTCCTTCATAACGACGTGCGCTCCTTGCGGGCACCACACGAAGTCATCCTGTCCACTCAATATAAAGTTGATTATGTTGTTCATGGTTTTGTTAATTTAGGATTCTTCCCCGGCTGACAAACCTGTTCAGAAAGTCAGAATGCGCTGTTCCTGCGGCGCGGGGAAGAATGAACACGTTTACAAGGTTGCGAAATAAATCATCACTGCGACGAACGCTACGATTCCCAATGCTCCGAGGATTGCATGGACTATCTCTTTCGTCTTATTGCGGGGCCGGATGTCCGTGGAGATGCGTTCGGGTATGGTTGGCGATCTTTCTCATATCGCCACAGCCGGAGTGATTTGGTGTGGTGATCGACGTAGGCGAATTGCTCAAGAAGCTTCCGAGGAACTGTATGGGACTTCATCGGGCTTACGCTCTATTAAAACCGGCAAGCTGTTCTGTTAGAGGAATCAGATTCTAAACCATTGGGTTCAAATTGACCTTCGAAAACGCATTTGGGCGCTACACGTGGCATTTGCACTAGCCGGTAGCTCCACTGCCCGGCCAGAGCCATACGGGCAGGAAGGCTTCTCGGTGCCGCCAACTAACGGGATGAGCGTACAATTGTGCCGTCAAAAAGGAAGTTTCCGAACCCATGCTCACCGATGCTCCTCCGCGCAACTCGAATCTCGCCGGTTTTCAGGAGAGCGACCGGCTCACGAGGCTCGACCTGCCGCCTGACGCATGCTTGTCTGCTATCGCAAGGTCTATCGAGTCGGCAATGAAGGCAGAGCAGACTGCCAGAGTCCGCAGCACCCGCGATACGAGTTCAGCTAGAACTTGCCCCAGTGAACAAGCTCGTGAAGAGGCCGCTTCATCTTACGCGGCTGCTCTGCCGGGTGACCGATAGGAATCATGCTGACCAGCTTGTATCCTTTCGGAGCGCCAAATTCACGACAGACTTCGCCGGCGTATTCCTTCTTGTCGCCAGCGACCCAGCACGCGCCCAGCCCATGCGCTTTGGCGGCTACCAAGATGTTCTGAGTGGCAGCAGAGCCGTCTTCAAGGTAATACTTCGTATCCTTGCACAGAACGAGAATGCATACCGGGGCTTTAGCGATAAAGCGCCCGTACTCGGCTTTCTTGGCGATACTCCGTAGTTGGTTGGGGTCGGTCAGAACCACGAATTCCCACGGCTGTTCATTTCGTGCGGTCGCGGCAAGACGACCGCAGTCGATTACGTCCTCGATAATCTCTCGCGCAACGCTTTGTTCCGTGTATGCACGAATGCATCGGCGGGTCTTGATTGCTTCGATTGCGTCCATGATTGCTTGTCCCTGAATCATCGTAGACCTTGGCGGGCACCGGCGGCAATTCCCATCGTTATCGCTTGCAAGTTCGCCTTAAAAGCAACGCCTTGTAGTGTGCGTTTCCTCCAAAATGATAGGCGGCGTGAACTTCATCAGGTTTCGAGCAATCTTTTGCAATGACAAAGTCTTTATGGCCTCCCCCTTGAATAGTGCCCATGTGACTGTCCCTTCATGGAACTCATGCCTTTAAGATTCTGCTTGTCCTCTTCGTAAAGCAAGTCGAAGGCGCAGATGTAACGCAATTTGAGGTATTACCCCGTGAACTATCGCAACCCAACAACACTTGGTACCGTGGTTTTGGAGACGCCTTGTGTACCCGGAAACAATCGTTGAAATCAAGGACTCCCGGCGTCATCGTTCCCCCAAAGAAACGACGGCCTAGGCGCATTGCCTAGGCCGTCGCGGTGAACTGTGAATATTGGACGAAGGCCATCGCGCTGCTGCGAGTGCCCGAGCATTTTCACTCATGCTCCCAAGCCGCGATTGCTCGATAGCGTCACCGGTTAGACCGGCTCCCTTGGGCGACAGAGTCGTCGCTCCATCGGAAAAATGCCATCCTGCACAACGGGTCGAAGGATGCATTGCAACGTGAAAGGATGCGATAGCGTCCCATGCGGTTGAATTCTCTACACAGGGGCTACCTTGGGGTCTGGGGCGCGATGCCCTAGGCCACAGTCACCTCACGAAATGTAATGATGGAAGAGTTTCTCCGCATCTTTTGGGTCGTCCTCCTTCCCTCTACGAGTTCAATGTATCCCCGCATTCTCGCGGCGTCAATAACCCACCAGTAGTCATTCGCAGAACGACACGTCAAAAGTGACGTTTATCACAAGTCAACCAAAGCTCCGGGGAGTTAGGCGCGTGATTACGGACAAGCTACTGGAGTTTCTTGCATCTCCGATTCAAGGGCTGACCACGCCCGTGGCTGCTGCCGAGCAGTACCACGCGAACCCCGGCAACGACTTTTGGAGGCTCATAGGAGCGGTGTTGAATCTGACCGCTGATGGGCTGTCGTATAAGGACAAGCTTGAGTTACTGAAGGCCAATCGTATCGAACTTTGGGACGCCTATCACGCTTGCGTTCGCCCCGGCAGTATGGATAGCGACATTACCGAGCAAGAACTCACTGACTTCGAGGCGTTAAAGAGCGTTGCCCGGAACATCGCTTGATGCGCTGCGTGGACGACAACAAGGGCAGCAGCCCACGCCAGCATTGACCGTGCTGTTTTAGGAGG
>PKXI01000409.1 GCA_003133425.1 Acidobacteriaceae bacterium | reverse complement strand
GCCTGCGGTGATGGCCAGCGGCGTTCCGATTCCAAGGCCCATCATCATGTAGCCAATCTGGCTGACGGTGGAGAAGGCCAGCATGCGTTTAAGATCTGTCTGCACCATGGCGTACATGACGCCGACGGCCATGGTGACGGTGCCAATCCAGACGAGTGTTGCTCCCCAGGCAGCCGGCCAAACGCCAAAACTGTGCATGCGCGCGGCCAGATAGACACCGGACGTTACATAGCAAGCTGCGTGCAGCAGGGAACTGACCGGGGTCGGCGCGGCCATCGCCTCGGGAATCCATGTGTGGAGAGGCACCTGCACGCTCTTGGCCACCAGCGCGACGAGCATGAGCAGGAAGATGCCGGTGGTGAAGTTGTGCGCCACATTCGGATCGGTCCACAGGGCGCTTCCGGTGCGGTGATAGAGGACCAGGATGCCCGCCAGCAGGCCGTAGCCCGCGATGTGCGTCATCAACAATACTTTGCGCGCGCCGGCGACAGCCTCACGGTTGGTGTACCAAAAGCCAACCAGGCTGAATGAGCAGAGGCCGACCAGTTCCCAGCAGAGATAGAAGATGAACAGGTTGGCGCTGTAGACGAGTCCAACGAAGCCGCCGATGAAGATCAGCATCGTGCAGTAGAAGCGGGTCGCGGCCTTGTCGTGCGCCATATACCCGATTGAGTACAGCAGCACCAGGGCACCGATGGACGAGCCCATGAAAGCGAACAGAACGCTAAGCGCGTCCACGTGCAGGACGAGCGCCAGAGGCGAATCCCACTGGAACAGGTTGAGCTCTATTGCCTGTCCGGAGCGAACTGAAGGCACCATGCCAATGACGGCGAACATTGCCGGCACGCAGGCGAGGAAAGCGAGAATTCCCTTCGTTCGGGCGGAACAGAGCCGCGCTACCAGAATCTGCAGCGCTGCGCCCAACAGGAGCGAGCATGGAGCAACAAGGATGAGGGTCGCGGCTGTCATGACATCCATGTTGAACGCGCGTTCTATCTATGTGATGTGACGGCCCACACAGGCTGGTTGGGATGGACTGCATTGTGGTACGCAGTACCGTAATAGGGCAAATACAATAGTGTAAGCCAACAGGGGTGGCTACAGGGCCGGCGATTGATCTCGCTTGATTTGATTGAAGTGAAGTTGTCCCAAGTCTCAAAATCGGGATCCTGCGGCAAACTCAGGCCCGGCTCTCCAACTGGAGGCGAAGAGATTTCGGCGGGTCTGATTCTGAGTGACCCGACACGGTGAGACGCTCGTCGAGTTGATCGGGAGATCTTCGTGGCGACATTCGGCTTTTCCACGTGCGGGCAATGGCGTCAATGACCTAAGATGCTGCGGGGGGAATTTTGCGCCATGGTCTCTGCCTTGAAGTTGTGTTGTAAGCCTTTGCTTCTTTTATTGTTTGTGGGAACCCTGGTGTTTGCGGGCCGTGCAACCGCCCAACGCAACACCGAGATGGCGAAGGCTGCAGCCCTTCTGCCGCCTGACTCGCGCACCGTTGTCGACCGGTTGAGCAGCCTGCGTGAATTGCCCGCCGGCACCTGGAAGATGCACACCGGCGACATTGCGCACGGCGAAGACGCGAATCTCGATGACAGCAGCTGGCAACCCCTTGCAGTGGGTGAAAAGGCTCCGAACGAGGCGGTCTGGATTCGCCAGACGATTCAGGTGCCGGAAACGCTGAACGGCTATGACCTGAGCGGCGCACGGATCTGGTTCCAGATTCAAGTCAACGGCAACGGCCCCATGCCGGAGATTCTCTACTTCAACGGCCGGCGCGTGGCGTTGGGTGAAGACCTGGAGCCGGTGGTGCTGTTCGACAATGCGAAGCCCGGCGAGAAGGCTACGGTGGCCGTCAAGATTCTGCACACCGTGGACACGAAGACGTTTCGCGGCGTAACCATGCGCGTCGACTTTGCCGAGGGCCGGCCGAATCCTGAAGATCTCCGCGAGGAATTTCTCTCCGCCGCACTGCTGGTTCCCTCGCTTGCGCCGGGCGATGCGTCGAAGGTGGCAACCTTGAACGACGCCATCCACGCCGTAGACCTGGCCGCCCTCGATGCACACGATCAATCCAAATTTGATGCGAGCCTCAAGACGGCGCAGTCAAAGCTCGAGGCCTTGAAGCCGCTGCTGAAACAGGCCGAGTTTCATCTGGACGGCAACGCGCATATCGATGCGGCCTGGCTGTGGCCGTGGAGTGAAACTGTTGATGTGGTCAAGCGCACGTTTTCGACGGCGTTGCAGTTGATGTATGAGTACCCCGGTTACACGTTCACGCAGTCTGCCGCTGCCTACAACGAGTGGATGGCCGACAAGTATCCCGACATGAATGCCGAGATTGCGCAGCGCATCAAGGAAGGGCGCTGGGAGATTGTTGGCGGCATGTGGGTAGAGCCCGACCTGAATATGCCGGACGGCGAGTCGCTGGTTCGTCAACTGCTGGTAGGCAAGCGCTGGTTCAAGCAGGCCTACGGCGTGGATGTGCGCATCGGCTGGAATCCGGATTCGTTCGGCTACACGTGGCAGTTGCCGCAGATCTATAAGAAGAGCGGCGTGGACTACTTTGTCACGCAGAAGATGACCTGGAACGACACCAATCAGTTGCCGTTCAAGTTGTTCTGGTGGGAGTCGCCGGACGGGTCGAAGGTGCTGGCGTATTTCCCGCACGACTATGTGAACACGTCGGAGAATCCGGTCCGGCTTGCCAACGACCTGAAAGCGGCTCGCGAGCATTCTCCCGGAATGACTGAGATGCTGGATCTCTATGGCATCGGCGACCACGGCGGCGGCCCCACACGTGCCATTCTCGACGAGAGTTTCCACTGGGAGGGCCAGGGACACGTAACGCCGAAGTACGAGTTCGGCACCGCGCAGAGTTTCTTCTCGTCGGTCGAAAAGCAGATTGCACCGCAAAGCCCATCGTGGAACTACCAGTCGATTGCCAAGGGATACACGCCTCCTCCGGTGGTGCCGGAGAAGGTTTCGATTCCTACATGGAAGAGCGAACTCTACTTTGAGTATCACCGCGGCGTGATGACCACGCAGGCCGATCACAAGGCCAACATGCGGCACAGCGAAGAGCAGGTGCTGAACGCGGAGAAGTGGTCTTCACTGGCGTGGCTGGATGGGAAGAAGTACCCGGCGGCGGAAATTACGGAGGACTGGAAGAAGGTGCTGTTCAACCAGTTCCACGATCTGGCCGCGGGGTCGGGAATCGGCGTTATCTACAGAGATGCGCAGAAGGATTACGACGTCGTGCGCTGGTCGACGAATGAGATTAAGGCTGGAGCACTGCAGACGGTGGCGGAGACGATCGATACAGAAAGCAAATCGGAAAAACGTATTCCGATTGTCCTCTTCAATCCTCTCGGCTGGAGTCGCTCCGGAGATGTGACGGTGAATGTGCAACTCCCGGCGAGCGCGACGCAGGCTGCCTATCCTCTTGTTGGCAACGGTGCCCATGCTTTGGCGACGGTGCTCAAGCGCGATGCGAAAACGGGCATTGCCGCCCTCAGCATTCCTGCCGTCGATGTTCCCGCGCTGGGATACAAAGTGGTTTGGGTCGATCCTTCAACTGGTGCGGCCGCGTCCGCGCCCAAGGGCACCGAGTCTGAATCAGGAAAATCGCTGGTGCTCGAGAATCAATTTATCCACGTGGCCGTTGACCGGACTACGGGCTGCATCACAAGCCTCTTCGACAAACGCTCGAACTTCGAAACACTCGCGGCCGGTGCCTGCGGCAACGAGTTGCAGACGTTCAAAGACACGCCGAAGGACTACGATGCCTGGAACATCGATCCTGGCACCTTGGATCAGCCGATGTCTCTTTCTGCCAGCGCCGCTACGGTGTCTGCCGAAGGCACGACGGCAGTTCGCGTCACGCGTTCCTGGCAGAGTTCAAAGTTCGTGCAAACCATCTGGTTGAGACCGGATACCGATCAGGTCGACATTGAGAACGATATCGACTGGCACGAGCGGCATGTGCTTCTGAAGGCGGCCTTTCCGCTGGCGGCTACGAGCGGATTTGCTACTTATGAGATTCCTTATGGTGCAATCGACCGGCCCACCACGCGCAACAACACCTGGGAGCAGGCGCAGTTTGAGGTTCCGGCCATGCGCTGGGCCGACCTTGGAGACGGCAAGCACGGAATGAGCCTGCTGAACCAGACCAAGTATGGCTACGACGCTGTGGGCAACATGCTGCGGCTTACGCTGCTGCGTTCGCCTACGTGGCCCGATCCGGAGGCAGACCAGGGACATCACCACTTTCACTACGCGCTGTATCCGCACACCGGAACGTGGAAAGATGCGCTCACTGTGCGCCATGGATGGGAGTACGACTATCCGCTCACGGCGGTGGTAACGACGGCTCACGCGGGAACGTTGCCGGCCGAACATTCATTCGCGTCGGTCTCGCCGGACAACGTGGTTTTGACCGCCGTGAAAAAGGCCGAGGACGAAAAGGGGCTCATCTTCCGCGTCTACGAGTGGGCAGGGAAGAGCGCGACGGCTGAGTTCCATGTGCCTGCGGGCGCGACCTCCGCCACCGTCACCAATCTGATGGAAGCGCCCGAGGGTGGCGCGCTGACGGTTGCCGGCGATGTGGTCAAGGTCCCGATTCATCCGTACGAGATCCTGACCATCCGCGTGGATTACCCGGGCGGCGGACCTAAACAGTAGGGTCGGTTCGATCAAAACCGAAAAGGGGTCCCTAAAACGGGACCCCTTTTTGGTAGTCTGAGAACAGCAAGGAGCCTGCGCGATGAATATAACTTCCCCATTCTTCGTTGTTCCAGTGATTATTGCCGTGTTTGTGGCGGCGATTCTGTTCGCAACCAGCAGCAAGGAAGACGGCCACTCGACGCACTGACTCGATGCTTGCGTCGCGGGCGAATTCCTGGAACATTTCAGCAATTGCCGTCGTATAACAGGGCAAGAGGACGGTGGCCATGACAGAGAACTTGCTGCGGAACAAGATTGGAAAAGCGACAGGCTTGCTCGCCGGTTTGGCGTTGCTCGCCGTGCTTTCCGGTTGCAGGGTGCACGTGGACAAGGGCGCCAACGGCGAGGATAAGAATGTCCAGGTGGATACTCCTTTTGGCGGCGTCCACGTGAACACCAACCAGACCACTGCTGCCGATCTAGGTCTTCCTGTTTATCCCGGCGCCGAGACGGTAAGTGACGACGACAAGCACAAGTCGGCGGATGTGCACCTGGGCTTCGGCGAGTGGGAGTTGCGGGTGCGAGCGGTTTCTTACGCTACCCCGGACTCACAAGACAAGGTGCTCGCCTTCTATAAAAAGGCATTGGGCCGTTACGGCGACGTGATTACCTGCCAGGGCAACAATCCTGTGGGCACTCCGGTGACGACTTCGGAAGGCCTGACCTGCGCAGACGACAAGGGCAACAATGTGAAGATCGACCGCGGCGATTATGGTTCCAGCAAGAACGGCCTGGAGTTGAAGGCCGGATCCAAGCGTCACCAGCACATTGCAGGCTTCGAAGAACCAAAGGATGGAAAGACGCGATTCGCCTTGGTGGCGCTGGATTTGCCAGCAGGTGCAGACAAGGGCGGCGATAAGAGCGACTAAGGTGCGACCAGCGCCCTGGTGTTGGCTGACGCAACCGAGGCCAAGTTCACCGTTCGCTACGGCCCTCCGAAAACAGATGCCAGGTCGCAAGGTGCGGAGCAGCAGCCGTAACCAGGCCCCGAATTCTGCTACACTGATTCAAGCGCAATCAAGGGGTTAATACGCGCCAGGCCGCGCCCCAACGATACGCATCTGCAACCCATGTTCGGGGAGTGGCTCAGCCTGGTAGAGCACCTGGTTCGGGACCAGGGGGTCGGAGGTTCAAATCCTCTCTCCCCGACCATTAAAATCAACAACTTACACTGAATTAAGGCCAGGCAAAATAGCCTGGGGTTCCCAAGAGGGTTCCCACTCTTTGCCATTTCCGCTGTTAGGGAGGGCCTTCAGCGGAGTGACGGTTGTGTTGTTTTCTTTCTCGTCGGGTTCAGCAAAGACAGCTTCAACAATTCTGCTCACTGCCTCGACCCGTTCGCTCCACCAAGTCTTCGAATAGACATCCAACGTGATGCTGCCCGAACTTCCAGCGTGTTCCATGTTGTCACGGGCAACCTCGAGGCGAGCGCCGAAGCGTCGCATCAAGCTGGCGTGCATGGTCCGGAAACTGCGGAAGTCTATGCTTGCCGATATCCCGAGTTTCTCGGCTGCCGTTTTCACGTGCCTGTGAAGCAGGTTATGCCGGTCCAGTGGCTTGCCAACCTTGTTGGCAAAGACCAGGTCGTCCGGCTTACGAAACTTCTTGTTGCTCGCCCACATTCGCTGAATGGCCGCGAGAATGACGCCATGTTTATCGAACGGCACCTCGCGCTTGCCGGCTTCAGTCTTCACATCGTCGAACTCGTCATCGTAAACACGTTCGTCTACAACGATTCGATCGCGAAGGATGTCCTTCCACCACAGTGCGAGAGCTTCACCGGGGCGCATGGAAGCGAAGACGATCAACATAATCATCGACTTCGTCGGTTCCTTCACTGCCTCGATCATCCGACGGATGTCCGCCAATGAAAGAAGCACGGTAGGCTTCACCGCCCGTTTTCTCGGCAGCTTCACTCCGACGGCCGGATTCTGGTCAAGCATGCCCCGCGCTTTGCCCTGGTTCAGTGCAGCGCGGAGCGTGCCATGAATCAACCGGATTGACTTCGGAGAGAGGCCGGGAGACAACGTGTTGAAGAATTCCTGGATATCCATGGCGGTCAGTTTGCGGACCTTACTTGATCCAAATTCCGGAAGCAGATAGGTCCTGAAGTTCTCTTCGTACTGCTTGCGTGTGGAGTTCTTCAGATGCGGCCACGTCAATTCCTTGCACTTGTCGTAGACGGCCCGCACTGTTTCCTTATCGCTCGCGAAGAGGTGGGGTTGGTTGTTGCGCTCATTGACTCGCTCCATGAACTGGTCGCCGAGCTTCTGTGCCTCGCGTTGACCTGGCACTTGGCTCTTAGCCCAGGACTTCGTTCGTCTCTGACGCGGGGATTGGTTGTAATCCCAGTAGAAAAGTTTCCACTTGGACCCAAGATCCTGCACTTGAGCCCGCTGATAACGTTGCTGCACCACGGTCCTCCTTCCGTGGTGCTTCAGTCGCGGTCTCTTTGTAGCATCAAAGGCGGTCACAGGACAACCTCGGACCCTGCGAAGAACTGATGGATAAGTGCGGGACGGAATCGAACGTATCGACCAAGGCGGAGCAGGCCGGGGATCTCAACTGCGTTGGCATAGATCCAGGACTCTGGAACCTTGGCGAGCGCTGCCACCTGCTCGGCCTGGAACAACGGATCCAGGCCACCGAGCTATTGCTCGACCTCCTGGCTGCAGAATCGGAAGTAGGAGCCGAGTTTCCTGAAGCCGGGAATCTCTCGGGCGTGAGATCGCACCCAGTTGATTGTCATGACGAGGATGATGGCCAGATCGCTGTCTGAGAGGAGGGATGGGAACGTTGGGGCTTGGGAGGGATTGTTCATCAGGAAGGGGCTCCGTATTTGAGGACTTATTCGCCCTTCCTGTCTTCCTAGTATAGGAAGTATTCGCAGAATCGATGGCTGTCACCCCGGACGAGTTGCAGACCGGGTTGCGTAAGGTTGATCGCACCTGTCACATTTGCCGGACCTTTTGGCCGGCTTCCTCACGACCGGAACCTGCCAGCGCTTTGTTGAATGCATATTCAGCCTCCTCTTCATGCACGGCAATAGGTTCTCTCTCTTGAACTGTTCTTTGAGGGCGAGGTCGATAGCCTGGAAGCGCACCGAGGGATCGGCTATCGAGGAATAGGCCCAAATCGCAAGCCAAGTTCCGAGCCAGGCGATGGAGGAGATCTCGTTAAGACTGGCCTCCGGTGACCATCGCAAAGTCTCCGATGCATAGAGAGTTCGAGGTTGGACTCACACGATGCAAGAATGGGCAAATCCGGGATTCCCAATTTCGAATTCCTGGTCGCTGCATGAATGCACGTGCAAAGAATCGTGATCGTTGAGAAACTTAACAGGGCGAGACTTGAGCTTTCTGTTCAAAACGGCACAGCAGCCTGAACGGAGGGGAACGCCGCAGATGCTTGAGACGAGCTTGCCAGCAGTTTACGCAGTTGGCGACATCCGCTCCGGAAACGTGAAGCGGGTTGCGTCAGCCGTTGGCGAAGGTGCGATCTCGATCCATCTTGTACATCGCGCTATGGCAGAAATATAGCATCGACGAGATCTTCACCGAGGATTGCGTCATTGCGAGCGCAACCGTCCAGGTCCGGTGAACCGCCCAGATTTGGGCAACGGTCAGGAACTGAAGAGGGAGCCATCCGTCGCGCCTGGTTTCAATGAGTTACGATTTTCTGCCTTGCTGTCACGGCAGAGGTCACAACCCCCATCGAGTTGGTGCCGGTTGTGGCCGTAGAATTCGTGAGTCGAAGAGCAAGGGAAGGGAATTGGCCTAATCATTTCTCGCGCTTGTGAGGGTGAAGGATGGACGCTCACTTCCGACAAGGGAAATTTCCAGGAATCCGTCGCCGCTGTATGAGATCGCCCTCCCATGAATCTCCCTTCAGGGTTGCGCACCGGAAAGCATTGCAGGAGTCATAAACACAGCGAGAGCTAGAACGAACAGGATGCGCAATTGCGTACACTGCCTTTCGAGAGCCAAAGCAGAACTCCGTGCGCAGCGAGGGGTCGTTCTGGTCGTGTGGTAGCCAAACATTCCCTAACTCTGGGAAGGCCGAAAATGGGGCTACTTCCGGAATACTGCTGTATTAGAGGTCTCTGATGACCCATAGTTTAAGCGGGCACGTGTTCTTATTGTTCTATGGGTCTAACCGGTCCCTCGAATGCAATAACGGTTTCAGGAGCTCCCTCCGCCGCCAGTAGACGGCTACTGCCGTGGCTTGTCGCGGTTGCGTTCTTCATGGAGTCGCTCGATACCACCATCCTCAATACGGCTGTGCCAGCGATCTCGAAAGCTCTCCACGTTGGCCCTCTCAGCATGAAGGCCGTGCTGGCCAGCTATACGTTGAGTCTTGCTGTGTTCATCCCTATCAGTGGTTGGGTCGCGGACAGATTCGGAACTCGACGTGTGTTCGCCGCTGCAATCGGACTTTTTACTTTGGGTTCATTCTTATGCGGCATATCGAGCAACATCCATGCACTCGTTGCCTGCCGCATCCTGCAAGGCTGCGGTGGCTCCATGATGGTGCCCGTAGGCCGGCTCACTCTGGTGCGGACGTTTGCAAAATCCGATCTTCTCCGTACCATGAGCTTCGTTTCGATACCGGCCCTGATTGCTCCTATGCTTGGACCTATCGCGGGCGGTCTGATTGTTGGCTATCTTCACTGGCGGGTGATCTTCTTTCTCAACATTCCCATCGGTCTGATCGGCTTGATTCTCGTGTATCTGCACCTGCCCGATTACCGGGAAGAGACACACCCGTTGGATACGGTAGGATTGATTCTCTTTGGCTCCGGTATCGCCCTGCTGTCCTACGTGCTGGAAGTCTTCGGGGAGCACACACTTAGCGTGCGCGAGATCTCTGGATTACTAGTGCTTTCTCTCGCATTGCTCGTTGGTTATTGGCAGCACGCGAAATCTCTCGCTTTCCCGTTGCTCCAACTTAGCCTATTCAAGATTCGTACCTTCCGCGCGGCGGTCAACGGGAGTTTCTTTACTCGCTTGGGTATCGGAGGGGTGCCGTTTCTCTTACCCTTGCTGTATCAGGTAGGTCTCGGCTTCACTCCGGTGCAGTCGGGTCTCCTCATCATGCCGCAGGCCCTAGCCGCCATGAGCATGAAGATGGTCATGCCCCGCATCTTGTCAGCCATTGGCTATCGTTGGGCGCTCATCTCCAACACAATCATCCTCGGTCTACTCCTTCTGCTGTTCGCGACGATAGGTCTCCATACGCCGGTGTGGATCATTGTGCTGCAGGCATTCTTTTATGGGGCCTTTACGTCTTTGCAGTACACAAGCATGAATACGCTGGTCTATGCCGACACCACGGACCAAGAGACCAGCGCCGCCAGTTCCATCGCGAGCACTATGCAACAGATGTCGATCAGCTTCGGCGTCGCGACCGCGGGATTGGCGACAGCATTTTTCGTTCCTGGTAATGGCCAACTCGGTGCAACCGAGATGATTCACGGTATTCACAAAGCACTCGTGGCGCTCGGGGCATTGACCATTGTTTCGACGATTGTCTTCCGCAGCCTGAAGCGGGGGGATGGTGATGCGGTGAGTCACCAAAAGGTCTTCCATCCGGGGGTTGAACGGCTATGCGGAAATAATGCTTTGGTTATTAACGGCATCGTTTTCTTAACTGACTCATAATTTCCCAATTGGCGACATTTCCCAATTGGCGACAAACCTACCAGAATCCGAATCACCAAGCGCAAAGGCGGACAGATAGGTATCGGCGCAATTGACTTGGAGGGCTCTCGATGACGCGGGCGAGGCAAGGGCGGCGGCGAATCGCCCCGCTTTCCCCTTGAAACTGCCTCGTTGGTCTTGCAATTTGAGCCAACGGGCGTAAGATTCCCGCGAATCTGTTTTCAAAATGGAAATTCCAGTTCAAACTCGTGTTGCGAAGTTCTTCCGGAGTCGGAAGGAGGGCTTGGAATTCTTCCTACTCTTTCTGCTCGTCGCCGCTGCTTTCCTTGTTCGCATCTGGGGGATTTCAAAGACCCATTTCTGGGATGAGATGGTTTACCTGCAGAATGCCCAGGTTATCTGCTGCGGCAAAATTAACTACTCCGAACTGGACTATCGTCCTCCTCTGCTCTCGCTGATATACGCCGGCGTGTTTCTGCTCTGGCACCACATCTATGCAGCCTGTATCGTCACGGCGTTTCTCAACGCTCTCGGCCCGGTTTTCCTTTATCTCTCCGGGCGCCTGTTGATGGGCCGCTTGCCGGCAGCAATTGCTGCTCTACTGCTGGCATTCTCACCCTTTTTCGTGGGCATCTTTCCTTATGGATTTGCAAGTGATGATACGGGTAATAGTCTGCTGACGGATTCGCCGGCCCTCACCTTGGTACTACTGGCATTCTGGCTTCTACTCCGAGCGCTTGACCGCCAGAGCATCCCTCGTTTTGCCTGGGCCGGGCTCGCCCTGGCACTTTCGATCCTCATGCGTTTTGGCTCGCTTCCGAGTGTCGGCATGCTCTTTTTGCTGCCCCTTGCAGCAAAACGACGCTGGAAGGCGCTAATGGCCTGCGGGGCTGGACTCCTGGTTGGATTGGCCCCCTATCTGCTCTGGTCCCGGCTGCGCTTCGGAGCGTTCTTTTTTACCCTGCACGCCGGCTGGACTCACGTCGAGGGGCCGGAGGAATCCATCTTCTTTTACCTCCGCAATTCCGCCGCTATCTTCACGCCGGTGTCCATATTGGGATTTGTGGTGATCGCCTTATCATGGCTCTGGCGCCCGTTTGGTGCTCTCCCTTCGCGGCCCCGATTACCCGCCACATTCCCCTCCAACCACTCTCCGCTTGTTTTGCAGGCTTTTCTTTGGCTGTGGCTTCTGACGGATTTTGTCTTCTTCAGCGCTATGCCGCACAAGGAACCGCGTTACATTCTGCAGCTTGCCCCTCCATTTCTGCTGCTCGCCGGCTCCGGCCTGGCGCTCTTCTGCGCCGTGCCCCGCAGACCGTTCCGACCTGCTGGAGCGCTGCTTGTCGCCGCTTTCCTGGCTTTCACGTTCCTTCCCCTCCGCGAGCGCTTCAGCCACCCCTTCATTGATCCCGGCACCCCGGAGGAAATGCTCGCATCTCAGTTCCTTCAGTCCGGTCTCCCCCCGGGGACCATCCTTTACATGAACTTCAACTACCCCGCTTTCGCCTTCTACACCAATTACCGCATCCATGAACTTCCAGCTGTCGGTCCTGCCCTTTACAGCGACATCGAGCAGATTCCTCCCGGGGGAGTCCTCATTGTCTACCGCAAGACCGATGAAGTCTGGGAGCCCGATATCGAGTGGGTGAATGCGGATCCGAAATTCCAGCGTATGCGTGATTTCTCCACGTTTGTGATATACCGCCGCTTAGCTGAAGCCAGGCAATAGCACAGCGATTGGTCTTTGCCCGTGCGGCGTCGGAGGTGCAGGGGCATCGAGCCCTTGACAGGCCGGCGTCGGCGGTTCAATCCCTTCTCTGGCGACCATCCTTCTCAACAAGCTACAAGCCATCCAGCGAACGGTTACGTTCCAAAACGTTCCAACTGCGCGGCGGAGCCGGACACTCCCAACCCAGAATTGTCAGCTTAAACCGCAAGGTCGCGCTTAAATTGCTTCCCGCGGCCTTCACAGGCGATCCCGATTAAGATAAAGATCCATAACTTTAATCCCTCGTCCAGACCGGTTGGCCAATATTGCCAAATCCGCCGAGGCGCGAAGCAAGCGCCTGGAATGAGATTCCGGGGTTCCGGGCGAACGACCGGCTACTCGTCCCTAACCCGATTCTTGGGGGGTTGAGGGAGGATAGCAACAATCCAAGCGGAGCACTTTCGGCGCCATTTGCACGGCAGTCATTGACCGTCCAAATCGGTGAGTGGATTAGGCATTCCTGCAGTCTTATACTTGCTTATAGGTGACGTAGATCGATGTCGAAACGTGAATTTCAAACTGAAGTCAATCAGTTGCTGCAACTGATCGTCCACTCTCTCTATTCGCATCCCGAGATTTTCCTTCGTGAACTCATCTCCAACTCGTCTGACGCGCTGGATAAGCTCCGCCATCTGACCCTTGTCGATGACGCGTACAAGGCGCTCCCATTCAACCCCCGGATAGACCTGGAACTGAACGAGGAGAACAAAACCCTCACTATCGCCGACACCGGCATCGGTATGAATGAGGAGGATCTGGTGTCGCATCTGGGCACCATCGCCCGTTCCGGCACGAAGAACTTCCTCTCGCAGCTATCCGGGGACGCCAAGCGGGACTCTAACCTTATAGGCCAATTTGGCGTTGGCTTCTACAGCGCCTTCATGGTTGCCGATCGCATTGAGGTCGTATCCCGCAAGGCTGGCGAAGAACAGGCCTCGCGTTGGATCAGCGATGGCCAGACGGGTTTCGAAATCGAACCTGCAGAGCGCGCTGGTGCCGGCACTACCGTGCTGCTTCACCTCAACGAAGAAGGCAAGCAGTATGCCAATAGCTGGCGTTTGCAGGAGATCGTCAAGAAGTATTCCAACCACATCGCTTTTCCAATCTTCCTCACCTACGACAAAAGCGATTGGAACGCGGATGAGAAGAAGTCCGTCAAGACCCGAACCACCGAGCAGGTCAATGTTGCCAGTGCGCTTTGGCGCCGGCCCAAGAATGAAATCAGCGAAGACGATTTCAAGGAGCTCTACAAATCGATTACTGGCGATATAGAGGATCCCCTCTTCTGGTTTCACACCAAAGCAGAAGGAAGCCTTGAATACACCACACTTTTCTACGTACCTTCGAAGGCTCCCCTCGACCTCTACCAGGCAGAATACAAGGTTGGCGTCAAGCTCTACGTAAAACGTGTCTTCATCATGGACGACGCCAGGGAACTTTTGCCACAGTATCTGCGCTTTGTTCGCGGCGTCATCGATAGCGAAGACCTTCCGCTTAATGTCAGCCGCGAAATACTCCAGCAGAACCGCGTGCTCGCCAGTATTCGAACCGCCAGCGTCAAGAAGATCCTCACCGAGTTGAAGAACATCGCGGCGAACCAGCCTGATGAGTATCTCAAGTTCATCACTCAGTACAATCGTCCGCTGAAAGAGGGCATCTACAGCGACTTTGCCAATCGCGAAACGCTGCTGGATCTCATCCGCTTCAAGTCCACCAAGGTGGAAGGCCTCACCAGCCTCGCCGACGTGAAATCCCGCATGAAAGACGATCAGAAAAGCATCTACTACATCACCAGCGGCGCCGAATCGTTACTTCGCTCTTCGCCCTTGCTCGAGATCTACCGGAAGAAGGATCTGGAAGTTCTCATCCTTGATGACGATATCGATGAAATTATCTTTTCCGGCGTCGACAAATATGGCGAAATCGACCTCAAAGCGGTGAACAAAATCGCTACCGGTGAGGACCTGAAGGACGAAGCCGAACCCGACAAGGCTGAAGTGCTCAAACCGCTTTTGGTCAAGTTGAAGGCATTGCTCGGCGATCGTGTGAAGGATGTGCGCGTCTCCGCGCGCCTTGCCGACAGCCCCTCGTGCATCGTTTCAGATGATGAGGAGCCTTCTCTGCAAATGCGGCAGATGTTGCGCGCTATGGGCCAGAAGGAAGTCCCTGCGCCAAAGCCCACGCTCGAGATCAATCCCGATCACGAAATTGTGAAGAAGCTGCTAGCGCGCCCCGATGATGCCGTCGCTGAGGACGCAGCTTGGCTCCTTCTTGACCAGGCACTTCTCATGGAGGGCGTGCCGCTTCAAGATCCCAGCGCCTTTGTAGGACGTCTCAACCGCATCCTCAATCTCTCCGTTTAGCGTCGCTTCGATATGGCTTGGGGATGGGTAGGCGAAAGAATATTTGGAACTCCGAAGATTGGTTGATATTCAAGATACCGAGTTAAGTCTATCGACTCTTCGGGCCCAATTTGAGTCTCCGGGGCAAGATCGCCGTACCATAGTCTTAGGGAGTAGAAAACCAATGTCTACCGCAGAGATGAATCCTTCCCGCAAGCACGCATACACGGATGCCGGCATACCGCAACTTCCAGAGCCGACCTACGCCGAGCGCGTTCGTACTCTCGTTTCCCTCTGCACAATTGCGACTCTCTCAACCGTCTCTCGAAAGCGCTCGGGGTATCCGTTCGGTTCTCTCATGCCTTATACGATCGACGGGACCGGGCGGCCTATCTTTCTGATCAGCAATATGGCCATGCATACCCAGAACATTCAAGTTGATCATCGGGCAAGCCTCTTTGTGAGTCAGGGGGGCGACGGCGATCCGCTCGGCACCGCGCGGGCAACGCTTGTTGGTGATGTCCTTCCCGTACCGGAAGATGAAGTTGGCGAGTCTCGCCAACTCTATCTGTCGCGCTACGAGAACAGCCGCTCATGGGTAGACTTCAAAGACTTTGGCTTTTACCGCCTGCAGCCCCTGGACATCTACTATGTCGGCGGGTTTGGGGTCATGGGATGGGTGACCACGGAGGAATACCAGTCCGCTAAGATTGATCCTCTGGCCGACGCGGCTCCAAAGATTGTCGGACACATGAACTCGGATCACGTCTCCGCAATGATCCTGCTGGCTAGAGTTCATGCCGGCCTCGACGCGACTGAGGCCACAATGACAGCGGTCGACCGGCTTGGATTTTACCTTCGGCTGAAGACCGACGATGGTATGAAAGGAACACGCATCAAGTTCCTACACGAAGTCCAAAACTCGGACGAGGCACGGAAAGTGCTCGTGGAAATGGTTCGAGCCGCTGAGCCAAAAGCCTGAACAAAGCAACGTCGAGGGTTGGGGGAAGGCGACCAACCACTCGGAGGTAGAAGAATACCCATATCAGGACGGATCTTCGAGTAGGAGTGCTTCAAATGGCACATAGACCAAAATACGCTCGGTGCGGATTGAGGCGCTAGCAGCTTTTCTGACGAAGAACCCGGAGATTGCTTCGATATGCAAGATAGAGCCGATGGAGTGGGGCGGGATTGTCAGCCTCTATTTCGACGAAAAAGCATACATTCACCCGACCGGAAATGATCCCGTCAAATTGAGGCTGGAGCGAGATATGCAGACGGGAACCCAGGGGCAAGAAAAGGTGGTCTGCGATGACGTGTCTGTGCTTTCACGGCGAAAGCTTAAGTCTGTCCTCAAGAAGGTGAAAATTGATCTTGATAACCCCGATTCAGACTAAGAATAGGATGCGCGTTGAGAGTTCAAATCGGATCTTGGAGCCGAGTGCTCAAAAGCTTACCCCCGTCAAGGAAACAACCCTCTACCCTGCGCAATTCCCGGTCCTCTTGAGGGAACGGCTCCAAGGGAGATCTGTCGCTGAGGTGGCCGAGTTCGTCCGCCCGCATTCATTTCACTTTGTATGCATCAGATCCTGCGTCACTTTATAGTTTCCCGGGCCGCCAGTGACAGCGATCGGCACCGCGGCGCCCCCATTCTTCTTTTTGAAAAAGGGAGCTAGCGGCTTCAGCAGCCACGACTTGAACCCCGTCGCGGTGTGCGAAATGTCGGTATCCATCTTCAGACTCCCGACCAGGCGAACATTCTTATTGTGAAAGTTGAACGTGCCCCTCAAATCCGCCTCGGCTCCGGCCACCTGAAACGTGAGCCGTTGTGAAGAAGCAATGCCGTCCCGAATTCTTGCCGTACCCCTGAGTGATGAGAGCGCATCGGTAGTCGAACCTGAGGTCTTATCGCCCGAGCCCTCATCCGAGCCGGCCGGCTTGTTGCCCTGTGCCCGCAGGCTGAACGCCGAAAGGCTCTGTTCCGTCTGCCGATCCGAAACGCGCTCCCCAGGAGCGACGAAGTCCCCGTCCACACGCAGCCGCTGCAGAAATCCATCTCCTGGCGGTCCCACATACGCATGGCCCTTCAGCCACACCGGCCCCACAATCGGCACATCCTCATGAATGAACGGCCGCAACACGTCCTCCGCACGCCCGCGCGTCACTGTAAAATCCAGATTCGTAATCTTAGGCGACCCCGCTATCTCCCCCTCCGTATGAATCGTCGTCGCCCCGGTCTTTATCTCGATGCTGTGAATCTTCAAGTCACCGTTGGTGCCGTCAATGGTGCATTGAATCGTCCCCAACACCGGCGTCGGCTTGCCCTTCTCCACTGCGAAGTCAGGAGTTTTGGTACTGGCATCCGCCTCAATCGCCCCTAACACTCCCTTGAAGTGCCCCGAGGAATCGAGAGTTCCGCTAATGTTTCCGACGTCATGCAGATCGACAGAGGAGAAAGTGAAGTCGCCAGACACTGGCGTCGAGCTCATATTCTTCGGATTAATCGGCCCGATGCTACCGTGGGCTTGAATGCGTCCAGTCGGCTCGGCGTTCCGCATATCGACCGCATACGTCATTGCCTCGCCCCGATGCAGATTGTGCAACTCAAGCTGCGCAATCGGAAACGAGAGGCGGTTCCCGTCCGCGCGCATGACGTCCAACAGACTGCTGTGGACCACCATCCGATCGATCCTTGTCGTTGGTCCGTCAAAATCTGAACTGCTGCCCGGCGGAAAATCCACGTGATTCTCGCGGCTTCCGATCGCCGGCACAATGATGTGCAAACCCGTAATATCCACCAAATGCACCCGCTGCCGCAGCATAAGCAGGTCAATCCAACTCCCTTGCACCACCATCGTCTCCACCGAACCAAGCGGCGGAAGATAAGGCGCAGACTTCCGGCGCATGGTCAGGCCAGTGGTGACGAAGCCAGGGTTGGGAAAGTATGTGCGGTGATAGTGGGAGATCGTGACCTGGCTGGCAAGAACGTCCTCGAGCATAGGCTTGATGTTGCGATACCGATAGGGCCAGTTCGCACTCACCAAATAGAAGCCCGCCACTAGCAAAACGACAAACGCAACACCCGCAACAAGCATCCACCCTCGCGCTTTGTTCCACGGTCGAGCAGAAGATCTCACAGCCGGTAATAGGGAAGTGTGTACCATAGCCTGTGCTGCCGGGTCTCTATAACCGTCGCGATAATACATCGACTTCCTTTAGGATGCAAAGCTCTAATGGAATGCTGCATTCTGCCCTAAACGGATCGATCGACGCCAAGCCCGGGCCCGGGAGGAAAGCTCAACTCGTGCCCCGAGGAGCCTTCCTTTAGATTCACTTACTCGTCTGGGCAGTGCTGTGCAGAATCGCTCACTGTTTGAAGAGTTTTCTCCTACAGTTGTGCCTCGCCAAAACTCCATCCGCACATGACGATGACCCGTTTTCCGGACTTGGAGGCGGTTTTGGAAAGGATTTTCGGCCGGGGCAGGGTGCACGCCCAGACCTTGGCTCGTCATGAAGACGCGGCCAAGTGGGTGGCGAAGGGCCGGCGGACACACATCTCCCGCTGTCTGCTTCGAATTCGAGGCGAGATGTTAGTAGCAATTCAGGCGGCAAGGTCGTAGCGG
>PKXI01000036.1 GCA_003133425.1 Acidobacteriaceae bacterium | reverse complement strand
TAAAGTCCAATTTCATGTTTCAGCCACCCTACGCTCCTCACCGACTTAGTACCCACGGTCGAACAGGGTAGGGACGCCTTGTGTACCCGGAAACGAAAGTTGAAATCAACTACTCCCTGCGTCATCTTTCCTCAGAAATAAACGACGGCCTAGGCGCATTGCCTAGGCCGTCGCGGTGAACTGTGAATATTGGACGAAGGCCATCGCGCTGCTGCGAGTGCCCGAGCATTTTCACTCATGCTCCCAAGCCGCGATTGCTCGATAGCGTCACCGGTTAGACCGGCTCCCTTGGGCGACAGAGTCGTCGCTCCATCGGAAAAATGCCATCCTGCAAAACGGGTCGAAGGATGCATTGCTACGTGAAAGGATGCGATAGCGTCCCATGCGATTGAATTCTCTACGTAGGAGCTACCTTGGGGTCTGGGGCACGATGCCCTAGGCCACAGTCACCTCACGAGTTGTAATGCTTGAAGAGTTTCTCTGCATCTTTTGGGTCGTCCTCCTTCCCTCTACGAGTTCAATGTATCCCCGCATTCTCGCGGCGTCAATAACCCACCAGTAGTCATTCGCAGAACGACACGTCAAGAGTGATGTTGATCACAAGTCAATCTAAGCTCCGGGAAGTTTGGCGCATGATTGCGGACAAGCAACTAGAGTTTCTTGCCTCTCCGATTCAAGGGCTGACCGCGTCCGTGTGCAAAGCGGCCAGTATCATTCTCGCTCTCGTCGTCATCGCCTTGGTACTTCTTGTGCTGTTGTACCAGAGGGTGTCCCGAAACAATCCCGCCGCGTTGGATTCTCGCCTCGAATCATTCAAGAGGACACAGGAACGCACCGAGCGGGTGGTGAAGGAAGAGATTGCGCTGAATCGAGGAGAACTGGGCAAAGCCGCCAGTGAGCAACGGCAAGAACTGTCCGTTGCGTTCAAGAACTTTGTCGATGCGGTGGGGCAGCGCATCAATGATGTTGCCAGCCTCCAGAAGACTCAGCTTGAATCATTCGCGGCTGACCTTTCTAAGTTCACGGCGGAAAGCGGAGCAAGGCTCGATACCGCCCGTGCAGAGTCGGCCACAGGAGGCAAACAACTCCGGGAAGAGGTTGTGGCAACTCTCGGCGCGATTTCAGACGCCATACGGAAGACCGTAGGTGAACTGGCATCCACACAGAGGGTGCAGTTTGAAGCATTCGCCGCCCAATTGACTTCGTTCGCGAAGGCCAGCGGGGAAAAGCTTGACGGCAGCAGAACTGAAGCATCCACGGATGCAGGACGCTTGCGGGAAGAGGTTGTGGCGGCTCTCAAAGGAATCACGGACATCACCACGAAGACCATGGGCGAGTTGGCAAACGTCCAAAAGGGTCAACTGGAGGCAATGGCCTCGGCGATTGAGAAACTTGCGGAGTCCAACGAGAAGAAGCTTGAAGCTGTCCGTACCACAGTCGAGGGTCAACTCCAGAGCATGAAGTCAGACAACGCCGCCCAGCTTGAGCAGATGCGCCTGACCGTTGATGAAAAGCTTCAGGGCACCTTGGAGAAGCGGCTGGGCGAATCGTTCAAACAGGTCAGTGAGCGGCTGGAGCAGGTACACAAGGGTCTTGGCGAGATGCAGTCCCTTGCCACCGGCGTCGGCGACCTCAAGAAAGTGCTGACGAACGCGAAGACTCGTGGGACGTGGGGCGAGGGTCAGCTTGGGGCACTGCTGGAACAGGTGCTCAGCCCTGACCAGTGGGCGTCGAATGTCTCAACCAAGGGCAACACCGAGCGAGTGGGAGAGCAGAACTTCGAGTATCTCGAGAGGAGACCTGTACCACGTATTACCACTTTAGTAGCACATGAAAGAAAACAAAGCCTTTCACTTACCACAGTTTGCGCGTATGCTCGGGCTCAGCAACAACAAGCTAGATTAGCGAACTAACTTATATCTGAGGATTAATGACAATTCCTTCACCGGCTGACGACTCAGCCGCTTCTAAGTGCATCGAGTGCAGCGCGGCCATCTCGGCCAAGGCAAAGTTTTGTGAAGAGTGTGGTGCAATTCAGGCCGCACCACCGACTAGTTCTTCTGAGCCGGATGGAGAGGTATTGCTGGACTCCACGGCCAGTGGCATTGCGCCTCTGACCTCTGAAACCCAGCTACTCTCGTCGGCCACGACGAACCAAACATCGAATCCTCCCGCAATTGCAAGGGTTGATAACGAGCCTTCAACGCAAAAGAAGCCATTCAAGATTCTAGGAATAGCTGCTTTGGTGATTGTGTTGGTCTGCATCGGTGCTTGGTACCTACGAGCCACTGAACGACAAAAGGCGACGGACAATTACAACCTCGGTCTGGCTTACGAGAACGGGCAAGGTGTTCCGAAAGATGAAGCTCAGGCCGACTCTTGGTTTCGCAAAGCCGCTGAGCAGGGAAATGCGGATGCTCAGGAAAGACTTGGTGAGATGTACTCTTACGGTCAGGGCGGCATAGCGAAAGACGAAACGTTGGCAGTCTCATGGTTCCGAAAAGCTGCTGAACAAGGAAATGCAGCGGCTCAGAACAGCCTTGGCGTGGCGTACCTCACCGGGCAAGGAGGCTTGGCGAAAGACGAAGCTCAGGCCGTCTCTTGGTACCGTAAAGCTGCCGAACAGGAAAACGAATACGCTCAGAGCAATCTTGGCGCGATGTACGTCGGAGGAATAGGTGGCTTGCCGGTAGACCATGCTCAAGCGGTCTCTTGGTGGCGCAAAGCAGCAGCACAGGGAAATGCATATTCTCAATACCTTCTTGGCATGGCATATGAGTATGGTGAAGGTGGCCTCGCCAAAGACGATTCTCAGGCCGTCTCTTGGTATCAGAGAGCTGCCGACCAAGGATATGCACCGGCGAAGGATGCCCCTGCCAAACTCCTTGCCCGGAGGCAGCGAGAGCAGCAGGAAATGCCTTAATGGGAGAGCCATCAGGTTTCGAAAGTTTCATGGTTGAATTCCGAACACGGGAACTTCAAATCGGCAAGAGGTATCGGTTTCAGGCCACTCCGGGGTATGCAGATGAGCTACGCGAACTATGTAATGTTGGCAGTCCGGGAGGAACAGCATGTATTCCAGCTACGCCCGACTTCGACGACCCCGCACAGTTCAAATACACTATCAGTAGCCTTATTCGAAAATTTAACACGACCTGCACCGTTACCGCTTCCATGGGCATTGGCGGGACGGCACAAATTCATCGAGTTGAGGGTTGCAACTAGCCCGAAGGGCGT
>PKXI01000006.1 GCA_003133425.1 Acidobacteriaceae bacterium | reverse complement strand
GATGCGGCGGGCACATGGCAATCGCGGTGAACCGTTTGCCTGCTGCATGCACGAAGCATGAAGCAATCGCCATCAGAGTTTTACCGCAGCCGCATTCGGCAACCATCTTGGCGGCGCGCCCGCCCTTCTGCCAGAATTTCACGGTGCCCATGATGGCCAGAGCCTGGGCGGGAAGTGCTTTGCGGCGGAGCTTCGCGAGCAGCGGGGAGACCGGGTCTTCCGGACGGTGGAGGGGTTGATACGCTTCCGTGATCCGCCGCCCGAGGTCGGGAGCGAATTCGCGCAAGTAATCGAAAATGGTGGCGAGTGCTGCCATGATGTACCTCAGTCCTAAGTAGGATTGGCCAGCCCTTTAGGGCTGGCCTTGGTGTCGAAAGCTTTTCTTGGTGAAATTGCTTATGCGGCGATGCCGGCGATATCTTCGTCGACGACTGACGCGGAGAGTAGGTCTTTGATTCCGTACAACGGCCAAATGACAGGGCCTGCAAGTTCGGGAAGGAACAACATCTTCTCGGCAACCTGCGATCCAATCCACTTCAAGAGCTCTTCGCGCGTGATAGTCACCGTGACAGGGGTGCAATTGAATCCAATGATCTCCCGAATCTTCTCAGTGTTCCGGAACATCTGGACGCCAGGTACAGCCCACTCTGGCAGTGCCGGGAGGCCGAGAAACGAAATAACTGTCGCCCAAATGAGCATGTCGTCATTGTGGAGGACGGTGACAGAACCGTTGGCACCGTTCTGCATGAGCGCTTCAGAGAAGCACAGGACGTGTCTCACTGGACGCTTATGTCCAGGGATCGAGAGGTGGCCGCGGTACGTGGTTGGCTTCTCGCCCATAAACAATTCCAATCGCTGTCCATCAGGCAGTTTTGCAGTGAGCTTGGAATTGGTTGAGATAGCACCCGAAACGGCCGCCATTTCAGAATCGTTACCAAAGATCGAGAGCATGTGGGTGGCGTTGTCCTCGGTGGCGAGACGGTCGCACCAGACTTCCACACGAGTAGACCAGTTCTTTGACTGGACGGAGTATTCGACTTGGGTAAGCCGGAGGTGAGCGTTCTTCATGGTGATTCTCCTTGGGGAGTGAAGAACGCTCTTGATCCTCTTAGGGGAGAAGNNTGTCGCCGGGGATAAATCGCGCGTCCTGATAATTCGAGGACCAGGCCCCAGCCGGCGCCGAGGTCGGGTATTTGTCGTGGCGCCCGATCAAGAGGCGAGCTGCTTTATTGATTGGTTTGAGTTCTATCGGTGCACCTATCCGCATGGAATCTGCCGTAACTATCAGGACGCGGACGACTCCTTCTCCAGACGGCAGCACAAATGCGATTGCTCGGAGCGTGACATGGGGCAGGGAATTGCCGTCGCCGCGCCGTGAGACTTCTGACACCCGGAGCACAACGCGAGTCCCTGCGGGCAAGACGGCGTGGCTATTCTGCATAAGATCAGCCGAGAGCGACGCTGAAACTTCGGCCCCAACTTGGATGGTCCCCCCGGACACGGCCTGGTCAACTCGGATGGCAAGCGATGTGCCGGAGTGCAGTGATACTGGTTGTGCAATCAATGAAAGAGACGCAAATGCGACAAGCGCTGCCGCGAGGCTAAGTCTGCGGAACATGAAAACTCCAACCGTTCGTTCGGAATGATTCTAGTGAGGCTTAGCGCGTAAAGATGTGCCCCTTTAGAGCTACTTCCGGGGCCGGTGGCTGCGCAGCGTGGATTGCTTGCTCAATCTCTTCTGCCACGGGCGCAGGTGTGCAATGCGCGTCGAGCAGCAGTTGCATGCGAGCGTACGAATCCAGCCCAGAGTGGAAACAAATTGCCGATGCAGCCTCAGATGGTAGGTCGAGAGAAGTGTAGAGCGGTCGCGGACTGGACTCCGCTGCAGGTTGGGATAAAACGTGCGTGCCTCAGCTTCCTGATCGAGCGCGGCGTAGTGGGCGCGAATCTTATCGCACCGATCGCAGCCTTCACCTTCGAGACACTCGCGACCCTTGAGGTGGTCGAGTTCGCGCTGGCTCATATCGTCGACTGCTTCGAAGATGGATCCGGCATACATCTCGGCGGACACCCAGTCATTTTCCACCCATAAGGTCGCGGGCCTTGCTGGTCGGCCAGCATATCGAATGCGTCTGAGATTTCCTGCGCGTCGTTGTCGTTCAGCATGGCGGTCCCTCCTTGGGACGTCGAATGTGTGACCAGCAGAGATGGACCGTCCGCGATGCAATGACGGTTCATCCCTGTCAGTTCTGGTCAGAATGGGGCTGGCCGTTAGGCCGATGCTCCAAGACTTGCTACCTGCCGCGTGTTGAGTGCGGCAAGTGAGAATGACGTTGCAACCGCTCCGACCTCGGCCACGGCCATAGCTTTGAATCCGGGGCCGAGGGCTGTCGTGAAGGCCGCACGGGCGCCGGCGTGTGTGTCCGCGCGAAAGACGCGACTCTGGCGATGTTGGCGATTCGAGAGTTTCATATTGATAAACGTAATTTCGAAGGCTTTCATGGCGTCGCTCCTGTGCATGCTTGGTTGACAAAGTTAAATGCCGATCCACCGACGCCAAAGCCCCTCCCAAACCCGGCGTGAGCCAAGGCGGGAAGGGAATTGGGGTATCAGTGGGGAGAAATCAGTATTCGGTCGGCAACATCACGGTTGTCAATTTCCGATTGTGCTCCGTGATGATGTACAGCCGTCCATCGGGTGATTCCGGTACGTCGTAACTGGAGAAGACGCGAAGACCACCAACCTTTACGGCATGGTTGTTTCGGTCGACATCTCCCTGGTCTGTATCTCCCCACTCGCCACGCTTGTAGCGGGCAACTAGGTGTCCCAGGTCGAAGCCAGCCAAGACGAGAGATTGAACCCCTCGGGTCATAGTGAGGCGTCCGAGTTGAAAAAGCTTGCATGATCCCGGTGAATTCAGCCGTGAAACCTCGACCGAACCATCATCGGCGCCCTCGTCATCATCCGCGTCCTCGTCATCAACGTCGTCGTCTTCACCTTCCTCGAACTCCGCTGCCGCGTCCTCTGGAGTCTCA
>PKXI01000430.1:5486-5618 GCA_003133425.1 Acidobacteriaceae bacterium | reverse complement strand
GAGAACAGGCCTTCGCGCTCAATAAGAATTCTATCGGTCCTCCCAGACGAGTTCCGGGTGGTTTGTCGGCAAGCCGGAAGTAAAGGCAACCCGGACCGCGGCGACGCCGCTAGCGTACGATTTTTGACGTTT
>PKXI01000430.1:4223-5421 GCA_003133425.1 Acidobacteriaceae bacterium | reverse complement strand
TCTGGCGGATGCGCTCGCGGGTGACCTGGAAGCTTTGGCCAACCTCTTCCAGGGTGTGCTCGGAGCCGTCTTCGAGGCCGAAGCGCATCTTGATGACCAGCTCCTCACGCGGAGTGAGAGTGCGGAGAACCTGCGAGGTGTACTCCTTGAGGGTCACGCTGATGACCGCCTCGGAGGGGGAAACCGCCTGCCGGTCCTCGATGAAGTCGCCCAGGTGAGAGTCTTCCTCTTCGCCGATCGGCGTTTCCAGCGAGATAGGGTCCTGCGCGATCTTGAGCACCTTGCGCACCTTGGCCACCGGAATGTCCATGCGTTTGGCGATCTCTTCGCTGGACGGCTCGCGGCCCAGTTCCTGCACAAGCTGGCGGCCGACGCGGATCAGTTTGTTGATAGTCTCTATTATGTGCACCGGGAGGCGGATGGTGCGGGCCTGGTCCGCGATGGCCCGCGTGACGGCCTGCCGGATCCACCAGGTTGCGTAGGTTGAGAACTTGTAGCCGCGGCGGTATTCGAACTTGTCAACCGCCTTCATCACGCCGATGTTGCCCTCCTGAATCAGGTCGAGGAACTGCAGGCCGCGGTTGGTGTACTTCTTGGCGATGGAAACAACGAGGCGCAGGTTGGCTTCAATCAATTCGCGCTTGGCCTGCTCGGCGTCCATGTCGCCTTGGATCATCTCGCGCTGCGTGCGCTTGAGCTCGGCGATCACGACGCCCGCATCGGCCTCGGTCTTTTCAAGGTCGGCCTTGCAATTCTTCTGCTGGCGGCGGTATTCCTTCTTCAGTTCCTCGCTCTTGCTGGCTTCGTGCTTCTGGCCCAGCGAGCGGATCTGCCGCTCCAACGTGCGCATGGTGTCCACGGTCTTGTTGATCTTGTCCGGCAGACGCTTGCGCTCCATGGCGGTGTACTTGAGCTCACGCACGATGCGCGAGATGAGGACTTTTTCTCGGGCGATCAGCCAGCGGGCATGGCGCGCGGCCAACAGCTTCGCCTTGGTCGCCGATGCCGGCGCGGTCTGCTTTTCCTCCAGCTTCGCGATATTCTTCTGGTGCTTCACCAACGCGTCAATCCGCGCCACTGTGGATCGGATGCGAGTCTGCACCACCTCCGCGGTGAGTTCTTCCTCATCGAAGATCACGACCTCTTTTATGTTGCGCACGCCGCGCTTCAGGTCCTCGCCCAGAGCCACGATCTGGCG
>PKXI01000430.1:1897-4212 GCA_003133425.1 Acidobacteriaceae bacterium | reverse complement strand
TTTTTCCAGCGTCCCAGGCGTCAGGTCCAGCTCGACGTCTTTGCCCTCTTTCAGTTCGAATTCCTTGTCGCCGTGGAACTTGGGGCCGTCCAGCAGGTCGATGCCCTGGGTGCCGATGGTAGTGATCAGGGCGCCCAGATCCTTGGGCGAAGAACCCATCTCTTCCGGCAACATGCCGTTCACGTCGCCGTAGGTCAGATAGCCCTTTTCCTTGCCCACTTCAATCAGGCTCTCAATATNNCCGCTCGCTCCACCCCAGCGACAAAGATCTGTCGCTGGGGACCCCGGTTCTGGTGGTCGCGTCGACTTGAATTTTGTCTTCGGGATAAATCATCCCTGGTAATGCTACCGCGCAACGCAGATTCAGCCCCGTCATGCGCGCCGGTGCGGAGTTCGGTCGAAGGCGCGCAAAAAAGAATTCCTGGTGGAAATCCGGAAAACTCGGCGTGCGCGGACACGGACCCGCGGTCATCCGCATAAAAAAGAGAACAATGTATTTTACTCCCTTTTGGAACTTACCAACTGTTTGTACGTGATCCGGGTTCCTACCGACTTCTCCAGCAGAGAATCGATCCGGTCGAGCGTATGAATCTTCACGCTCCCCTCGTTGAGCCGGAACGTAAACTCGTCTAGGCATTCGGAGAGCAATGGAACAGAAAACTCGCTTAAGCGCAGGACACTCAGTCGACTCAATACAAGGCGATTTTGCGTAAATCCAGAATCCATTCTGGCCACAAGGGCGTTTTCCGATACTAACCCTGCCTTCCGGACTGAACATTGATTGATTTCGTCTTATCGGAACGCTGGTACGCACTCTCATTCGGGACCATTGCGAGCCCGGTTCACGGTATCTGTTAACGACAAACTATTTACGGATAGCCGACCATTCGACCATTCGGCCACGACGCTTCATCCGCTTCCTCTAGAGCGTTGTGCTATAAGGTCAAGCATGGAGTTTCGCCACCGGGTTATCTTCGCGAGGCTAGCTCCTCGGCTCGCTGCAACGGTGGTCGCGACTGCTTTCACCGCAGTTGCGGGCTGCGAAGTTTTCTGGGCACTCGGCGGCTCCCGAGGGCTATCGGGCGCTTGGGGTGGCAGTCACAATCACCTGCCTGTGGGGCTCCGACTCGCGAGTGCGTTCGCTGCCATCCTGCTCGTTGCAGGCGCTATGATCGTCCTTGGTCGCGCTCGATATTTGGCGTCTCATGACCGACTCGGCATCTTCCGCTGGGGGACATGGGCACTCGTCGCTGTAATGATGCTGAGCGCAATAGCTAACTTCGCCTCGTCGAGCAGCTTGGAAAGATTCCAGAACGGGCCCGTTGCGCTACTCTTGGCGTTGCTCTGTCTCATCGTCGCAAGAAGTAAATGAAGTTCCGTCTAACGCCGTTGGGCTCAGGATCAAGTCAGCTGAACGTATTGTCGACATCCCGTCGATGTGAGCCAATTGTGGCCCTTACGACCGTTGCGCCTGTATCACAGGGCTCTACGGTCCTGTTGTTTCGCCAACTGCTTCGATATCGAGATCCTGACCAAAACTCCCGAGCGTCCGAAGATAGGCACGCAATGTGCCAGACCCGAAGTGTTTTCAGCGTGCAGCGTGTTTGTCGTGTCTTTGATCGGCGTGTCGGTCCGAATCTATGAACTCGGCGGCGTTACCGGACAACATATAGCGGCAGGAAACTTGACTCCGTTGCCATACGACATTGTCAGCGCTAAGCCTCCACGTTCATCAGGCCGCAAGAAAGCACTGCCGTCGCGCGTTGCGTGAAGTCGAGTGTTGCGCGGTGGGTCAACGAAAGATTTCCGCTCACGGAAAGTTTGGCAATTCCATGCACAAGCGACCAAGCGGTCCATGCCAATGGAAGAGGATCACCGGCAGGGAGATCGCCCGATTGCTGTGCAGCCGCGATGCAGCCCATGAGCACATCGAAGGCATTCTTTCCGACTGGCTCATCCTTGCATGGCTCGTGTGAGATCTTTGGGAGGTCGAACATCACCAGGAAGTGATGTGGCCAACGCAGTGCAAAGTCCACATAGCCGCAGCCGCAAAGCTGTAAGCGCCCCAGCGCCGTCTTTCCTCGGGCCAACGATTTCTGCATCAGCGCGGTCAACCGGTCAAAACCCTCGGCGGCTACCGCGACCAGCAGGTCGTCCTTAGCTGGGAAGTGCCGGTAAGGTGCATTGTGTGAGACGCCGGCCCTGCGTGCGACCTCGCGGAGCGTGAAATCCCGCGGGCCTACTTCACCGATCAAGGCAACAGCGGCCGCCAACAGCGTCTGGCGAAGATTTTCGTGATGGTAGGGCTCGGAACG
>PKXI01000430.1:0-1889 GCA_003133425.1 Acidobacteriaceae bacterium | reverse complement strand
TGGGACGCGATCGTGATTGGCTCCGGCATCGGTGGGTTGACCGCCGCGGCAATGCTGTCAGTACATGGCGGGAAGCGTGTTCTGGTTCTGGAGCGCCACTACGTTGCAGGCGGCTTTACGCATTCGTTTCATCGCCCCGGTTATGAGTGGGATGTGGGATTGCATTACATCGGACAGGTCCAGGATCAGCGATCCGCGGTGCGCAGGGCGTTCGACCACATTACCGATGGAGAGGTTCGATGGAGTGCAATGCCCGAAGTGTACGATCGCGCTGTCATCGATGGCCGCATCTTCGATCTGACCGCGGGCATTGAGCGCTTTCGCGAGGGCATGAAACAGTACTTTCCGAGTGAAGGCAAGAGCATCGATAAGTACATTCGGACCGTGCGTGCCGTGAATCGCGTAAGCGGACTGTACTATGCCGAGAAAGTCATTCCAGCGCCTGCAGCTGCCCTCGCGGGTTCTCTCTTGCGCGCGCCCTTTCTGCGTTGGGCAAAACGCACGACCCTTGAAGTCCTGGAGAATATCACCGCCAACCGCGAATTGATTGGCGTACTTACGGCTCAGTGGGGCGACTACGGCCTGCCACCATCCAGGAGCAGCTTCGCCATCCACGCCACCATCGCAGGTCACTACTTTGCAGGCGCAAGTTACCCTGTCGGCGGAGCCTCAACCATTGCCGCGGCCATCCTTCCCCTCATTGAGCGCGGTGGCGGAGCAGTGGTGACCAGTGCAGAGGTCGCCGAAATCACGTGCTGCGAAGAAAGGGCGACGGGCGTGCGTATGTCCGATGGACGCGAGTTCCGAGCACCGATTGTGATCAGCGATGCCGGCGCAACCAACACATTTGAGCGGCTCCTACCCAGAGACATCCCGGTATTGGGAGCACTCCGCCGGGAATTGGGGACTCTACCGTCGTCAACTGCACATCTGAGCCTGTACGTCGGCCTGAATGAAACCGACTCCACGCTTGGGTTAACCGGCACAAACCTGTGGGTTTATCCGGGATTCGATCATGACGAAAACCTTCAGCGTTTTGCAGCCAATCAAGAGTCGCCACTTCCCGTCGTGTACATGTCTTTTCCATCGTCTAAAGACCCTGACTTCAGTCGGCGCCATCCTGGGAAGAGCACTATCGAGGTCATAACCCTCCTGCCTTACGATGCCTTTGAGCGATGGGGCGGCCAACGCTGGAAACACCGCGGTGAGGGGTATGACCTGTTGAAACAGCAGCTGGCGGCACGACTCCGACATGAGCTTGAAAGGCAGGTGCCGGCGGTTGCGGGTCATATCGATTACGCCGAGTTGTCCACACCCGTCTCGACACGCCACTTCATGAACTATGGAAGGGGCGAGATTTACGGTATCGCCTCAACGCCCGCGCGCTACGCCATCCGCGAGCTCGGAGCCCGGACACCGATTCGCAATCTCTATCTCACGGGCCAGGACGTCGCCAGCCCGGGAATTGTTGGAGCTATGTATGGCGGTGTCATCAGCGCTTCCGTCGCGTTGGGAAAGAACCTGATGGGTGCGGTATCGAAGCCGCTTCCTCAATCATAGCCCTTGCGATCAATGCACTGTGAAGCCCTAAACACCATTACGATCAAAACCGTGGAGCATCGTAATGAATATCCCGCTTGGTCGTCCACCCTTCCCTGATCCCGTCGTAGGCTGATGACCCACTTCAGAAACAGAGTGCGGCAAGATGCAGGAATGCTTTCTCTAGAACAAGGCAACTCAACTAAATACCGTTGTGTAGAGGTGCTATCGCAGGATAAGTCCTGAAATGTCGGCCAGTGTCCTGGATTCCGGCTGCTGTTGGCCGACGCCTGATTCCCGGCGGGAAGGGCGTTTATCGTTCCCGATCCTGGCAGCTACGCTGAAGATCA
>PKXI01000323.1:591-2793 GCA_003133425.1 Acidobacteriaceae bacterium | reverse complement strand
ACAAATGTCGTCACGATTCCTGTGGAGGCGCTGGTCCTGAATGGGCAGCAGGAAACGGTCTACGTACTCGATGACAGCAATCGCATTCATATTCGCAACGTCGCAGTGGGCCTGCAGGGATCGAGGCTGGCCGAGATTACGAACGGGCTCAACCCCGGTGATCGCGTGGTGATAGGCGGTCAGGACAAGTATCAGGAGAAAGAAGAAGTGAACCCGTTGCTGACTACCGAATCCGCTTCCGAAACCGTGCAGGAGACGGGCGGCATGATCGACATGAAAGCCGAAGCGATTAGCGGAGGCGCGCACTAATGCCGAAGTTTGCGCTCAGGTTTCCTTTCTTCATCATCATGCTTTGCCTGCTGGTTTCGCTTGTGGGAGCGGTCAACATCGCTCAGATGCCGGTGGATCTGTTTCCCAAAATTGACATGCCCGTGGTGGTGGTTGCGACGTTCTACAACGGAATGCCGCCGCAGCAGATTGAAGCCGACATTACCAACACCTTTGAACGTTTTTTTACTTTGGGCGCCAATATCGACCACAGTGAATCGCGCTCACTGACTGGCGTGAGCTTGATCAAGATCTATTTCAAGCCAGGCACCGATCCTAACGCTGCGTTGAGCAACATTGCCAATCTGGCCATGGCCGATTTACGGCGATTGCCGCCGGGAACGTTACCCCCGGTGGTGCTGGGCATGGATGCCTCGACCCAACCGGTGTGCCTGGTAACGCTAAAGGGTCAGGGACTGAACGAGACCAGCTTGAAGGATCTGGCGCAGTTCCAAGNNCATATGGAGGAACCTACCGGCAGATCCAGATTTACGTTGATCCGCTGAAGATGGAGGCTCGCAACCTGAGCTTGAACGACGTGGTGACGTCAGTCAACAGCTCGAACCTGATTTTGCCGGCCGGCGATGTGCGCATCGGATCAAAGGACTACAACATCTACGCCAACAGCCAGTTTCCCGATGCGAATTCGATGAACCAGATGCCGCTGAAGTCGGTAGGCAACTCATCGGTGCTGGTAGGCGACATAGGCAAGGCGATCGACTCAGGCGCACTGCAATACAACATCGTTCGCATCGACGGACAGCGCTCGGTTTACGTGCCGGTCTTCAAGCAGGGCGGGGACAGCAACACGATTACCATCGTCAACGGAATGAAAGCCGCTATCAAGCACCTGGTCGACATTCCTGAGTCGCTGAAAACGGCGGTCGTTTTTGACCAGTCGGTTTTCGTCAAGCTGGCGATCAAGAATGTTTCCAAAGAGGCGCTCATCGGACTCGTGCTGACCGGGGTGATGATTCTTGTATTCCTTGGCAGTCCGCGCGCCATGATCGCCGTAGTGCTTTCCGTTCCACTCTCAATGGTGGTTTGCCTTCTAATTGTCGGCTACACGGGCGGCTCCATCAACACCATGATTCTCGGTGGTCTGGCGCTGGTTTTCTCCCGGCTAATCGATAACGGCGTCATCGTGCTTGAAAACATCTTCCGGCACATGGAGATGGGGAAGTCGCCAGAAGTTGCGGCGGAATCCGGCGGAACAGAGGTTTCGATGGCGGTCCTGGCCGCCACCTTCACCACCTCCATCGTGTTCTTTCCGGTAACGTTTTTCACCGGCGTGAGCAAGTACATATTCACTCCGATGGCGCTGGGCGTGGTGCTATCGATCTTTGCATCGTACTTCTTCGCGATGACGGTGGTACCGCTGTTCTGCGCCAAATTCATCCGTCTGCACGGCGACGTCGGAGGCAAACAATCTCAGCTGAGCTTCTTCACGCGCTTCGAGGCCAAGTTCAACGAGAAGTTCCAGGCCATGCTGAACTGGTACGAACGTCTTGCCATGCGCTCGATGGAACGGCCCGGCTTTACCGCGATGGCAATCTTCGGTGGCGTAGTGCTGCTCCTGGTGGTGACGGTTCCATTTATCGGCCGCGCATACTTTCCCCGCACCGATCCAGGGCAGTTCATCATCAACGTGAGGATGCCCAGCGGCACGCGGCTGGAAGTGAGCAACGACAACATCGAGAAGGTTGAAGACATCATCCGCAGCGTGGTGCCCGCAAAGGACCTGGATATGATCGTCTCCAACATCGGCGTCTATCCCGACCTGTCGGCCATCTACACCACCAACGCCTCAATGGACACCGCCTTTGTGCAGACCAGCCTGAAGGAGGGCCACGGCACAGGCAGCTATGAGTACAT
>PKXI01000323.1:0-485 GCA_003133425.1 Acidobacteriaceae bacterium | reverse complement strand
CGCGAGCGCGCCAGCCTGATCGGGCTCTCGGCCAAAGATGTGGTGGACGACGTGATTACGGCGCTCACTTCCGACGGTATGGTGGCGCCCAGCTATTGGATCGATCCGAAGAGTGGTAACAACTACATGGTCACAGTGCAATACGCGAACAGTTGGATCAACAACATGTCGATGGAGGATGTGAAGAGCATTCCGCTGCGCGGCGTGCGGCCTGCCGGCTACGGTCCCATGCAGGAGGGCGGGCAGTCGGGTCCAGCGTCCTCGCAGATGCATGGCGACGACCACTCGGCGGGCTACGTGGCGTTGGGAGCGGTAGCCGATATCCAGCAGATCAACACGCCGACCGAGGTGGACCACAACCAGATTCGACGCGTGATCGATATTTATGTGGCCACCAAGGGCGAAGCACTGCAGGGTGTGGGCGCGCAAATCGACCGCCTGCTGGCTGACACGAAGCACGACAAGAACACGGTGATCGATGTGAG
>PKXI01000097.1 GCA_003133425.1 Acidobacteriaceae bacterium | reverse complement strand
CGTAATTTTGGCGAGGAACAGCTCCAAACTGGCCTTCATGGGCAAGGAGGCAGGAAACCCCTGGAAAATCTACACAGTCTCAGAAGCGGGGGCGGGGGCAACGGCGCTCTTGCCTGAGGACCGGAGCGAAGCCGATCCAACCTGGTCGCCTGATGGGCGGTATATCGCCTTTGGAAGGCCAACAGCCTATATGGCCGAGGACGCGGCGGACAAAGCCATTTCGGTTGTGGATACCAAAAGCGGCACCGTAGTAGAACTGCCAGGATCAAAGGGGCTGTTCAGTCCGCGCTGGTCGCCGAACGGCCAATACCTGGCGGCGATTACACTCGATCAGCGCAAATTGAAAATCTGCAATATGAGCAATAAGCAATGGACCGAAGTACTCACAGCGAGTATCGATAATCCAGTCTGGTCGAGCGACAGCCGTTCGATTTACTATCACTCGTTTATGGAGCCGGATCTGCCGATTTATAAGCTCGATGTGCAAACGCAGAACCAGGAAAAGATATTTCAGCTCAGAGATATGCAGGTTTCCGACGCTGCCGACTACTCGTTTCAAGGCGTTTCCCCGGATGGATCGCCGATTCTTTCGGTTCACTTGTGGTCGGCGGATGTCTATCAGATCGCCTGGAATCATCAGTAGCTATAAGCTGTGCTCCCAATCGTAAGCGTCCCGAGTTCCCCTCTGGCACAAGTCCGGGTGCGAGTACGAATATGCCTTCATGGTTGTTACAGAGGAAGAGGGCGTTGGACGACCGATTCGCCGTTGGCGAACGTTGTCGGAGAAGCGGCGGATAGCGGAACTGACCATTGAACCTGGCGCGAGTGTGGCAGTTGTGGCTCGTGCCAACGGTGTGAACGCTAACCAGGTTTTCAAGTGGCGTCGTTTGCTGAAGCGGGGCGAACTGAACGAGCTTGCGACAGCACCGACATCTCTTCTTCCAGTGATGTTGACTGCTCCCAGCGAGACGGCCGACGCTAGAGGTCACGTTGATCCGAAGGAGCAGCCGGCGCCAGGCGGTTCGATTCACATCGAGTTTCCAGGCATGGCCATGATCAGCGTGGAGCGCGGAGCTGATCCGGTCCTGTTGCGATCGATCCTCGAGAGTTTGCGCAAGTGATCGATCTTGGCAGCGGAACGAAGATATGGATCGCCGCCGGCGTGACCGACATGCGTCGCGGTTTCGATGGTTCTGTCGCGATAAGGATGTTTGAATGCTCAAAGACCGATATGGTCCAGCTGCTTATGCTGCCAAGGAGTAGAAAAGCTGTGCGGGGGCTTGTTCCCTGCCGCCGTTTCTCATTTGCCCTTTCCTGATCATGTGCATGCGTTCGATGCCGGAGAGAAGGATGCGAGCGCAGCGAAAATCCTTGAAGCCGAGCATCGGTCTGGTTCGGCGTTTAATGGCACGGTGGTCTTGCTCGGCGATGTTGTTCAGGTACTTGACCTGGCGCACGACGATCTGCTTCCTTCGTTCGGCATTAATGGCTTCGAGAGCAGCTACATTCGAGCCACTCTTATCGATGGTCACTTTCTCTGGTGCTCCGTTCCGCTCGATTGCCTGTTCGAAGAACCTGCGCGCCGCGGCCATATCGCGATGCGCCCGCAGCAAGAAATCGACAGTGTCGCCTGCCTTGTCGACCGCACGGTACAGATACTTCCACTCGCCCTTAACCTTGATGTATGTCTCGTCCATGCGCCAACTCCTCCCGACCTTGCGCTTGGAGCGCCGGAACTCCTTCTCCAGGACTGGCAACAATTTGATCGCCCAGCGGTGCACGGTCGAGTGATCGACAGAAATCCCACGCTCGGCCATCATCTCCTCCAGATTCCGAAGACTCAACGGATACGCGCTATACCAGCGCACACAAAGCAGAATCACATCCAGAGGATAATGCAAGCGCTTTAAGACCTTTGCCACCACTGGATTCAACCTCTGTCTCATCGCTCTCCAACACCTCGCTGTCAGTGCAAAGAATAGCAAAATCGCCCTATTGCGACAGAACCGAAATGGCACCATCGCGCGATGTGTGATTCTTAACCTAATTGTCCCCGCGAATCACTAAGACGATTCCCGCGAATCCGAGTAGCCAATAGCAGAAGCAGTTGAGCCAATCGATGTTGCGTTCGGCGTCCCGTATAGGAGACATCGATATGCACTCGGCATCTGTCGAATGCTGCCTTGGAAGCCTAATCAAAACCGATCTCCTCCAGCAGTTTTCGCTGCTGGAGTTCTGCTTTCAATCGCTTCTGGCGGATCGCTGCGTCGCCCGCCCGCTTTTGCCGCTTAAGCCGGCTGGCCAGCGTCTGGTTTGCTAGGTCCTCGCGCGCGCGAGATTTTGTTTGTTGCCGACCAAAGAGACACCTGGTCCAGTCCAGGAATGACCTCGGCATCAATATAGATACGTCTTGGCATCGCCCACAGCCTAGCCCGAGCCGGCTGCTAAGACTGCCGCTCAAGGGGGTTTAAGCTAGATACTCGCTTTGGGGGACACCCACTTCTCGGTGGGAACCGGCGAGGTAAGACCTGGGCTCCCCACCAAGACAAGACACAAAAAGAGGAAAGGCTTAAGCCGTCTCGACTATGAGCAGGTCCAGATGACCTGACCAGAGATCCTGACGCTGCCAGGATCCTGCAAACCGTTGAACTGGAATGAGCCCGAAGCTTCGGGCTTGACGATCAGCGTCCCCACGCCGGTTGGAAACGCGAAGATATGAGTCTCCTGGTCATCGGGCCGGGTGTCCACATCCATCTGTGTCGCGGTCAAGCCGGAGCCTGTGTATGTGCCGGGGCCGTGATAAGGCCATGCGGCAACATCGGTCGAGAAGGTGTGGGCGCCGCCGACCGATCCGGGATTGCCGCCGGGATTGGGCGGTGGCACCGGCACACCGAACATCGCACCGCCCATACCACCGGACGCGCCGGTTCCGCCCTTCGCGACGTCGGCACAAGTGCCGACTGGCAAGCGATCGTCATAGGATCCGGTGAATGCCAGACCTCCGGTGATCGTAACGGTCGCATGCAAAACTGCCGTCTTTGGCGAGTTCGTGTTCGGCGTTACTTGTGCAGGCACTGTTGCCGACACAAGCAAGACCGCGACCACAGTCAATGCTCCACCCGTCAATACCTTTAGTACAATCGCGAGGTCCACATCTGCCTCCCCTTGCCACGACGGGTTGAGCCGTCCCTCTTTTGTTGATACCAAACTATAGTCTCAGGCGATCAGCCGGGGAGGTTACCCCGCCCAGTGAGAACTAAACTACCTGAGCATTCTAGCCTGGAAACTCTATGTGCACCAAGCCCCCAGTTGCTCCCTGCGCATGAGGTGCCTCCTCTGCGACTTGGTCCACAGAACAGGCAACCAGGAACACTCTCTGCACTTATCCCCTCTCGAGCCAGCTTTGGAAGTCCGAGTCTCCGCCGGCTGAGCAGGCAGTTTAAGAGAGTAGCCCAAGGGAGTACTTTCGTTTGCGTGCATCCCGCTCTCGCCGCAAGTTCGGGGAGCAGAACAGCACAAGAATCGTGGGGACAGGCTGTTTCCAACGGAGCACTGTGAGTTAAGGACGGACTTCCGGAGTAGCACTGGGCCTTCGTTACCAATTAACT
>PKXI01000321.1 GCA_003133425.1 Acidobacteriaceae bacterium | reverse complement strand
CTCGACGTGCCCTTCACCATGGCGGATGCGACCACGCTCACCGAAGCTGGCTATGTCGGCGAGGACGTGAAAAACATCATCCTCAAGCTGCTGCAGGCCGCCGACGGCGACGTGACCCGCGCCCAGCAAGGCATCATCTACATCGACGAAATCGACAAGATCGGCCGCAAAGACGAAAACCCCTCCATCACCCGCGACGTTTCGGGCGAAGGTGTGCAGCAGGCTCTGCTCAAGATTCTTGAAGGCACAGTGGCCAACGTTCCGCCGCAGGGCGGACGCAAGCACCCGCACCAGGAGTTCACCGCAGTCGACACCACCAACATTCTCTTTATTTGCGGTGGCGCGTTTGTGGGCCTGGAACGCGTCGTAGGGCGCCGCGTCGGCAAGAAGGCATTGGGATTCAAAGCCACGGAGACCGAGGCCGATAGCGCGACCACGCGGTCGCATCGCGATACCGAGTTGCTGCGCCGCACCGAGCCTCAGGATCTGATCAAGTACGGATTGATTCCAGAGTTTGTCGGCCGCCTCCCCGTCATGGGCATTCTGGATGAGCTGGACGAAGCAGCTCTGATTGAAATTCTCACCAAGCCGAAGAACGCCATCCTCAAGCAGTATCAGCGGCTCTTCGAGTTTGAAAATGTGCGCCTGCACTTTACCCACGAAGCCACCTGCGCCGTTGCCCGCGAAGCTCTGGCCCGCAAGGTTGGTGCCCGCGGCTTGCGCATGATTCTCGAAGAGTTGATGCTCGACCTCATGTATCACCTGCCCAACAACAAGCGCGTCCGCGACCTCGAAATTACACGCGAAATGGTCGAGCGCCGCGATCTGTCGCTATGCCTGCTTGAAAAAGCCGGTTAAAGCTTCTGCAATTTGTTTCCACAAGAAGCCCCTTCCGCTGCCGGCGGAAGGGGCTTCTTGTACTGCCCAGACGCTTGCCTTGTCATCCTTCTATGAAAAAGCCCGCACCTGTCCAGTGATATTTGCCGGGTGCCCCAGGTCTCGCCTTTGAGACCTGGGATAACGCGCCCACCAACACCCAATCCGCGCAGGGCCATACAGCCAGGAAAAGCCCAGAAAAATGCCGCAATTGCGTGGCGATTGGCGCAGATAGGCCCAAATTAGGCCCTATTTGGAAATTTCGGGGTTAATGGTTTGCAACCCATCGACTCAGCACGTAACCTTGTGAGCAGCCTTTTCGCCAAACTTGATATCAAAAAGGGTTAACCCCTAAAGTTTCTGTAACCATCTGAGCGAACATTTGACACCAAGACGTAACCATTTAGGCAAACCTTTAGCGCTAATGACGCACCACTTAAGCGATCATTTCAAGGCTCGAAAGACCGGGGTTTTGCAAGCATGCGGTGTGTCAAAAAGTCCTCGGTCGCACTTGCAAGACTTGAGCCCGCCCCCTGTGGACATCCAATCCAGAACCCGATTTGGCTGTACAATCCCAACATGAGCTCTGCGAAAACCCATGAAGCCAGAGCTGATTCAGCGCGTCTAATACCTAAGGTGCCCCTATGACTCAACAACGCGAAAAGAGCGAGACGCGCAAACTGCCCATGATGCCCATCCGGGACATGGTGATCTTCCCCTACATGATGACGCCTTTCGTCGTGGGCCGCGAGTCCAGCGTGCGCGCCCTTGAAGAAGCTCTCAGCGGCGACCGCAAGATATTTCTCGCCACGCAGCACGACGCCTCGATCGACGAACCCAAGGCCAAGGATATTTTTCAAGTCGGCGCAATTTGCAACATCGTGCAGAGCGTCAAGATGCCCGACGGCAACATCAAGGTGCTCGTCGAAGGCGTTGAGCGTGCCAAGTCAATTGAAGTGAACGACCGCGACGGATTCTTTGTGGCCACGGTGCGCACTGGCAAAAGCCAATTCGAAATGACGCCGGCCGCCGAGCAATTGATGCAGCGAGTGACCGGCCTTTTCGAGCAGTACGTCAAGCTGCAACAGTCGCTGAACTACGAGACCATCATCGCCACGGTCAAGATGGATGAGCCGGCCAAGCTGAGCGACACCATCGCCGCCAACCTGCAACTCGGCATCGACGAAAAGCAGGAACTGCTGGCCATCTTCGATCCTGCCGCGCGTCTTGCCCGCATCGCCGACGTGCTCGACATCGAAATTGAGAAGCTCGATCTCGACCGCAACATCCAATCGCGCGTGAAGCGGCAGATGGAGCGCGCGCAGAAAGAGTACTACCTCAACGAAAAGATCAAGGCCATCCAGAAGGAACTTGGCCGCGGCGAAAAGAGCGAGTTCGACGAACTGCGCAAAAAGATTGAAGCCGCGGGCATGCCGAAAGAAGTGCTCGACAAGGCAATCCAGGAGTTGAAAAAACTGGAAGCTATGCCGCCGATGTCGGCCGAGTCCACAGTGAGCCGCAACTACATTGACTGGCTGCTGGCCGTGCCGTGGAAGAAAAAGTCGAAGGAGACACGCTCCATCGATTATGCCGAGAAGGTTCTGAACACCGACCACTACGGTCTCGAGAAAATTAAAGAACGCATTCTAGAGTTTCTAGCAGTGCGCCAGTTGGTGAAAAATCCCAAGGGCTCGATTCTGTGTTTCGCCGGGCCGCCGGGCGTGGGCAAGACTTCGCTCGGCATGTCGATTGCGAAGGCCACAGGCCGCAAGTTTGTGCGGCTCTCGCTGGGCGGAGTGCGGGACGAGGCCGAGATTCGCGGTCACCGCCGCACGTACATCGGCGCATTGCCAGGACAGATCATTCAGCACATGAAGCGCGCGGGAACCAAGAACCCCGTCTTCCTTCTCGACGAAGTAGACAAGATTTCTTCCGACTTCCGCGGTGACCCGGCTTCGGCGCTGCTTGAAGTGCTGGACCCGGAACAAAACACCACCTTCCAGGATCACTACCTCGATGTGGACTACGACCTGTCGCAGGTGCTGTTTGTGGCCACGGCTAACGTGATGCACACGATTCCCGCTGCGCTGCAGGACCGCATGGAAGTTCTTCGCCTGCAGGGGTACACGGAGCAGGAGAAACTGGAGATTGCGCGACAGTACCTGGTGAAAAAGCAGCGGCAGCAGACCGGCCTGAGCGAGAAGAACATCCTCTTCAAGGACGATGCGATTCTCGAGATCATTCGCTATTACACTCGCGAAGCCGGCGTGAGAAATCTGGAGCGCGAGATTGGCAACGTCTGCCGCAAGGTAGCGCGCAAAGTGGTGAAGGCCGGCGCCAAGCACAAGGACGAGATCAGCGCCGAGAACATTCACGAGTACCTGGGCGTGGCCAAATACCGCGACTCCGAAGTGCACGAAAAGAGCGAAGTGGGCCTGGTGACGGGCCTCGCGTGGACCGAAGTGGGCGGCAGTATTCTGACTACCGAAGTGCAGGTGCTGGACGGCAAGGGCAAGCTCACCATTACCGGGCAGTTGGGCGACGTGATGCAGGAGTCGGCCCAGGCTGCGTTGAGCTACATCCGCGGCAAGGCGCAGGCGCTGGGACTGAGCCGTGAATTTTATCGCAACGTGGACCTCCATTTGCATGTGCCCGAGGGCGCGATTCCCAAGGACGGCCCTTCGGCAGGAATCACCATGGCAACGGCGCTCGCGAGTGCGCTGGCCAAGATTCCTGTGCGGCGCGACATTGCCATGACGGGCGAGATCACGCTGCGCGG
>PKXI01000051.1 GCA_003133425.1 Acidobacteriaceae bacterium | reverse complement strand
CCTACGCTGGGCTCCGGAGGCGAAAAAGGCGCCGTGGGCGAAGACGTCGTAACACTCAAGCGGCGGATGCCGCTTCTGGACTATCTGCGGCAACATAACTGGACTGGTCATCCTGCGGGCCGATCCGAGATCGTCGGACTCTGTCCATTGCACGAGGAGACCCGGCCTTCGTTCTATGTCAACACGCGCAAGGATGTTTTCTACTGCCACGGCTGCGGCCGGGGCGGCGATTTGATTCGCTTTGTGCAGTTGTCNNCAGACTGCGGCTTTCTATCAGCAGCAACTCGATCAGTACCCCGAAGCGATGCTCTATCTCAACAAGCGCGGGCTGCATGATCCCGCCCTGATCAGGGACCTTGAGATCGGTTACGCCCCCGGCGGGATTCTCCGCCATCATCTCACCGCACAGGGTTATTCCTTCGGTCTGCTGCGGCAGTCCGGACTGCTCAACGTGAACGGCTCCGACGCTCTCTATCAGCGCATCGTCTTCCCGTTGCGAGAAGGCGAACAGGTTGCCAACCTCTACGGCCGCAGCATTGGCGCTGCCTTCGCTCATCGCTTCCTTCCAGGAAGCAAGGGCGGCTTATACGCATGGGAGAAGGTCCGGCACTGCTCCGAGATGATTCTTGTCGAGGGACTGTTCGACTATGTCGTGCTGCGGCAGGCGGGCTTCGATAACGTGACATGTTCGTTGGGAACCCATCTCAACGCGGAACAGTTTCTTCAGCTTTGCGACAGACCGCGCACCGTCTATCTCACCTTCGATGTCGACGCCAACAACAGTGGTCAGCAAGCCGCACAGCAACTGGCCGAGCGTCTTCACGCGCATGGTATCGCTTCTCGCCGTGTCCTCCTGCCCGAGGGCCACGATCCCAACTCCTTCTTCGTTGAGGGTGGCGATGCGTACCAGTTTCAGGCTCTTCTCGAGGACGCTCAGTGATGAACTTCCACGTCATTTCCCTCAACACCGCGCTGAACGGTCACAGTCCGATTCAGGTGGTCGAGCAGACCACCGGCCGGGGAGTCGGCTGGATTAATCGCTTTCTGGACCGCGAGTACGTCCGCCGCCTGGCCAACAAGACTTTGCGCATCTACGCTTACAACCTGCTGCACTTCGTGCGATGGTGGGACAGTATTCATCACACCGGCGATATCGCCGAGGCCGATCTTACCGAGTCGACTCTGCTTGATTACCTTCGCTTCCAGTCCAGCTTAGAACCACAGCCTTCCGCTTCCACCATCAACGACCGCATTGCGCACGCCGATCGCGCCATCCGCAACCAGTTCCCCGATGCTCCCTGCCAGATCGCTCGCGGTTTTCATCAGTCTTTCCTGCGGCGCAAGCCGATGGGCCTCGACCGCCCGCGTGTGGCCATGAGCAGGCTGCGAGTCAGAGTGCCCAGGCTCAACATCGTGCCCCTCTCGGTCGATGAAGTGGCGCGCTTCTGGTCCAGCTTTCACAACGCGCGCGACCTGGCCATTGTCGGCATGATGCTCATGCACGGACTCCGTGCCGCCGAGGTGCTGGCTCTGAACCCGGAGGACGTGTTGCTGTCCGAAGCCCAGCTCCGCGTGCACGGCAAGGGCGGCAAGCTGCGCTTCCTCCCCCTGGCGCCGGAAACGACTCAACTGATCGATCACTACCTGCGCCTGGAACGGCCCAACTTATGTTCGGCCGCGCTGTTCGTCGTGATGAAAGGGCCCGCACGTGGAGCACGCATGACCTACGCAGGACTACGTTCCCTGTTTCGCCATCATCGCAGCAGTTCCGGTGTCCAGCTGGCCAACCCTCACCGATTTAGGCACACATTTGCTTCCGACATGGTGCGCGCCGGCATGAGCCTGCCCGCGCTTATGCAGTTGATGGGACATGCCGACATCGAAACCACTCTGCGCTACGTGCAGGTCACGGCGCAGGACGTCTACCTCGAGTATGCCCGCGCGGTGGCGCAGTGTGTCCGCCCTGTTCCAGGAAGTGCCTCGTGAGTGTGCCGCGACGTCCTCCACTCCAGCATCCGCTGGCTCCCGTCTTCGAGCGGGCCGTCGATTCACTCGGCGCCGCACTCAACCCCGAGACGACGCGGCACTACCACGGTACGGTGCGCAAATTCCTCTCTTATCTCGCCGCCGATCACCCCAGCGTCACGCGTCTCGATCAACTGCGCCGCGATCCTCACATCCTCGGCTGGATGTCGAGACTGCGCTCGCAAACGCCGCCCTTGGCCGCCGCGTCCTGCATCAACCTGCTCGTTGCGCTACGCTCTATCTTCAGCGATCTGGCGTGGACCCGACAGCAGCCTGAACTCGCACATCTGATCCGGCGCGAAGACATTCCACGCGCCCCGCAGAGACTTCCAAGGCCGCTCACCCCAGAGCAGGACCAACTCCTTCATCAAGAGTTCATGCGCCGCAACGATCTCGGCGCAAATGCCTTCCTGCTGATCCGCCATACTGGCATGCGCATCGGCGAGTGCGCCGATCTGTCCTGGGATTGCCTGCGCGCCACAGAAAAAAATCAATGGGCCATTCATGTCCCGCTCGGCAAGCTCAAGACTGAACGCATGGTCCCCGTAGATGCCTCGGCGCTACCCTCGTTCAGAGGCTGCGATTCTTTCGCTCCCTCGACCCGCTGCCCGCTAACGGGTTTCTGCTGGCACGCTCCGAAGGTAAAAATACACTGGTTCGTCAGCTGCGCGATTACCTGCATCTGGTCTGCCATGAACTCAACCTGTCCACATGCATCGTTCCACACCAATTCAGGCACACCTACGCAACGGAAATGCTTCGCGCCGGCATCAGTTTCCCCATCCTGATGAAGTTGCTCGGCCACTCTCAGCCAGTGATGACCATGCGCTATGTCGACGTTGCGCTCACCGATCTCCAGCGCGAGTTCCAACAAGCCCGAGAACACCCAAAGTATCTCGTTCCCCAGCCGAAGGCCTCATCTCCACAACTCCGTGCCGGACTCGATGGCGTCATCGCATCACTGCTCGACGCTCAACATGTCATCGAGATGTTCCGCAGACCTCTCCCCACAGGCCACTCTCGCTCATGTCTCGACCGGATCTCAAACCGGCTCTCAAAGATCCTTGCCGAAGTCCGAAAACTGCGCACCGAATAAACGGATAAAAACGGGCAGAGATGGGCCAGTTATGTCGCCAATCCGGATATTACCCGAAAAATGGGTAGAGTCGAGATGTGGCG
>PKXI01000082.1 GCA_003133425.1 Acidobacteriaceae bacterium | reverse complement strand
GATAGAGGCCGTTATAGATGGCGGCAAAGAAGCCGGACGTGGCGCTGGAGCGGGTGTAGGCGGGTGTGCGATGCACGAAGAAATCGGTGTAGTTGAAGAAGCTGCCGAGGGGAAGGAAGTTGATCCAGAGGCGGCGGGGGAAGATGAAGTTGAGAAATTCAGGGTCATCCTCGGTGCCGAATTTGGCGTGGTGCGCCATGTGGCACTCGGAGTAGTATTCGGGCTCGGCGGCTGACAGGCGGCACATGTTGGTTGAGAGGAAACTGGCCGCGCGGCTCAGCGGGCTCGTGCCGGGAAAGATGAGGTTGTGGGCTGCGCCCTCGTGTAGGGAGTAGATGCTGAGCGAGTATACGAGCCAACTGTGGACAGTGCCGGTGAAGATGGCGGCGAGGATGAGAGCCCATGTGCCAGGAACGGCGGCGACGAACCAGCGGGCGAGCGCGATCCACACAAGCCAGTCAACCGTGTAGATGCTGCCGATGGCCGAGAGGCTGATGGCGGCGTGCAGGCGCGTGTGCGCGCGGAACCACTTATGCAGCTCACGGCCGCGGACCATCACCTGATGAATTTGCTCGGGATTGAGGTGCTCGAAGTCGTGCGTGCTTGAGTATTCGCTGGCCATCGCGAATTCGTCGGGGTGAACCTTCATCGCTCCTCCCCCTTGACGGGTTTAGACTGCACACGCCGAGGCCGCATTCGGTGATTTGCGGACAGGATGCGAGCCGGGGGGCCGGCTTGAATTGTTCGCAGGGCACTAGTATAGCGCGGAACATGATCGGCAGGGGAGGACGGCTGGACCTAGAGAATCGCACGGCCCGGCTTCGATTCGGGGCATTCGAACCCGCCATGACAGGAAGGTACAAACAAGATTCTGAGCGAATCGTCGCCTATCCGCACATTACCCCGTTTTCGGGTTCTGTCCGATTTGGCGAAAACCGGGAAACAACCAAGAGCCTAGACAAAAACTTGGGTCCAACTTGGGTCCAATTGCTGCCGAAAACCATGCATTTAGGTCCAACTAGACGCACTACCAACCTAAACGAATCAACAAGTTAGCACATCAACGCCATCAACGCTCGATTTGACAACTCCCACCCAAGAGACTAGCGTCGCAAATGAGGCATATAGAAACAGTCACCTCATTCAGGTCCCCTGACTATAAGCAAAGGCCATCTGAAGTTCCCCTCCACTTATATTCGAGACAACCTATAGGAGGTTGATTATGTACGCACGCAATGTAACTTTCCGCATTAAAGCCAACACGCAGTCTGATTACACCCACACCTTCGAAAACCAGATTCTTCCTTTGCTGCAGAAGCAGAAGGGCTTCAAGGAAGAGATCACCCTCTGCAACCCGGGCTCGCAGGACGTGGTTTCAATCAGCTTGTGGGAGAGCAAGAGCAATGCGGACGATTACAACACCCGCACCTACCCGGAAGTGTTGAAGACCCTGGCGAAAGTGATCGATGGAACGCCGCGGGTTCAGACGTTTGAGACGGTCGTCTCAACCTTCCACAACGTTCACACAACCGTATAAGAGCTACAAAAAACGTTGTCCTGGAGGGCGGCTCAGGCCGCCCTTCTCGACGGCGCTCTGCAAATATCGCAAAATCTCGCAGCGACTGCCGATCCCTTGAATCAAAGTCGAAGCTGGGTGCCGCTAGGAACCAACTCTATTCTCCACCGTCTCGGGCCAGATTGGAAAAGCCTCTCAGCGAGGAACCCTAAGGGACCTTCTCGCGGATTCCGGGCGAATTGTCGTCCACTCGGACCTTTCTCAGTTCTTCGCCTCCGCTGACCCGGAATTGAGTAGAGGAAGGATGGGCGGTGACACGCTCGGAAACCCCGATGGACCCTCACGTCGAGAGTTACTCTTCGAGCCGGTAGGTATTGCCTCGCGGTTGAAGAACTAGCCCCTCGGACTCAAACGGACCGATCAGGAGCCGGTAAGGCTTGGGACGCGGCGGGCCAAAGAAAAGTCCCGTCCTAGTCAAATCGTGATGCGCGTACACGAACGCGGCGATTGGATGCCCGATATCAAGTGGTCCGTTGAACACCAACAATGTGAAATCACGTTGCTTGCGCGTGCTAATGACGACTACTGCGCAGTCGGTTGTGCCATCACCGTTGAAGTCTCCGCTCGCAACATAAGGATGATAGTCCGGAACTGGTTTCTCACCCCCGACACCCGCCCGCATAGCTTGGATATCTTCACCACACGAGCAGTCTTGATCGTTGGCAAGCCGATAGCTCGGATGATCACTCAGCCATGCGGCGACCTCGCTTTTCTGCTCGGAACTCAGAGTGTGGCTGGCGAACGCGCCGGAACTCCCAAGCGGCAGGAGCGCGGCAAAAGTAGTCCAGATCAGGAGATTCATTGCTCGAAATCATACTTCAATCTGCCTTCGGTCGGATCGTCGCCGATCCTTCCGTTACTCGAAAATGCACCAAATTTGGGTTATTTCTGTATTGACGGTCAACCACCCGAAGGGCTAACGCGCAGTGACGCGCGTGGCTTCGGTTCCATGCTGGGATGAGTTCCCGTTGCCGCGCTGTAGAGCTGTGAATACGCCGAAGGTTGCAATCACCACGCAGATTCCTACAATTATCCAGCGGGTCGTCCTCGGAACCTCGGTTTTGTGATCCTCTTTTGCGCTCATTGCGAGAAAAGCAAAAAAGCCAGCGACCGCAAATAAGAACAGGAACCCCGGTTGTAGCAGGACACTCATGGGACATGACTCCTATTCGGACTTTTGCTGCGCCCGAAGTGTGGGCTGCCGTCAATGTTAGCATCCGCGCCGAACTCGGAAAAGCCTGAATAGTTCATCTTTATCGGTAAGTGAAGACCAAGTTCAGGCTCTGCCTGGGTTGTCGCCCACCCGGACCTTTGATAGATTTTCGCTTAGCGGGCCGTGATTCGGCCCTCGATGAACCTAGTTCATGGTTCCGGCTTCGCGTCTTCCTCAGGCCAGAGCGGCTTCTGGACGGCACGCAATCCCTCGGACCGGAGATCTGCCACTTTTTGCGTCCATGAGGCGACGCTGCGCTGTGCCCGAACAAGGCGCTTTTGCGCTTGCAGGAGTTTTCGCTCGGCGCGGCGCAGGCGCTGGCGTTGGGCTCGGTCAGAAGTACGGTCGATTGGCATGCCGGGAGCAAGTCTGCCGTTTCAGAATATCGTGTATATATGCCCATCTGCCTCACCGTGTTCGCTGATGCTTCCTTTGACCATAGGAGCGGCATCGCGGCGTTTGCTGGCTGGTTCAGGGCGGACGGGTGCGTTCACAAAATATCCAAGGTGTCGGAGCGTCGTTTTGCGTCGAGCAACGAAGCAGAGTTGGTGGCGCTTTGTGCCACGGTGGTGGTTGCTTTGCGACGTCAGCGATCTTTCGGTGATGGTGATTTTGTAGTGGCAAAATCTGACTGTATTTACGCCGTGGAACATCTCAAGAACAGAACTGGCGGAACTACAGAGACTGAACGTCGCATGGTGGCTCGAGTTCATGACATCTTGAAGGGCCACGGTTTGAAATTCTATGTGCGTCACGTTAAGGGGCATACAACGCTCTCTGAGCCGCGCTTCTATGTCAACCGCTGGTGCGACGAAGAGGCACGCCGATTGATGCGTCAGGCTGTGCGGCAAGGCAGGAAACAACAAACAGAGAAGCAGTAGCAGAGATTCTGAGAATTTGAAAAGCAATGTGTGCCATCGGGATCGTGACCGGCGAGCACCGCCGCGCCCAGAAAGGCGAAGATCTTTCGAAGGGAAGGGTGGCCGGTAATCCAGGCGTAATGAGACGGAAAGCGTGTGGCATCTCTTGTCACATGCACGTGTGACTGAGCGCACTGAATAGATTTGTTTGAAGTTATCTGATGTTTCCGCGCCTCGCCTCCTCGAAGAGCAGTCCCCGCGAGTAGTTCCTGCCAGTTGCGACGCAACACCCCCAGAGGCGAGCGGCGACGATTCCTTTCGAGTCAGGGAGTCAGGCAGTTCATCCCCGAGCTTCTTTTAATGATGGCAACCATGAAACGCAACAGCGTTCTGCTGTTGGCGTTCTTCACCAAGGAGGGCAATGTATGAGACGTGTCGGCATGTTTGTGCTGTTTCTATTGATGAGTTTTCTGCCAGGTCAATCTCTACAGGCTCAAATACCCATCCCACAACCGATCTCGAAGCGGCCAATCCCGCACTCACCGATAAATCAAAACACTACTGTCGCGGCCCCGCTCGTTCAGCATCCCCAGGCCATGACGGTTGGTAAACAGCTGGCATCCAACGTGAATCAAGTGAGCTGCTCTGCAGATGCGCAGGCGGCTGGTGCATCCATGTGCGGGTATGTCAACGTGCCCTTGGATCGCAAGTACCCCAAAAAAGGCACGATCAATATCTATTTTGAACAGTACCTGAATTCAAGTGGCGGAACGGCAGTGAGCGCCATCCTCGGTAACTTCGGCGGCCCAGGGCTCACAACTACTGGTGAGCGAAACAGTTTCCTCGCTATCTTCGGAGCAAACCTCGACGTACATGATCTATTGCTAGTGGACGACCGTGGTCGGGGCCTTTCTGCCACAATCAATTGCCCTGAGATGCAAAACGGCACTGTTTCCTTCGACCAAGGCGTGGCGGACTGTGCGGCGCAACTTGGAACTGCCGCCAGTCACTATGGCACCGGTGACATCGCAGAAGATACGGATGCAGTGCGGGCCGCTCTCGGCGAGGATGTCCCAACCATAGTT
>PKXI01000028.1 GCA_003133425.1 Acidobacteriaceae bacterium | reverse complement strand
TCAACCAGATCACGAAAGCTGAGCTTGTAACATAGGTATCGTTCGCGGCGCGGCTACAGCAGGCTGGCCTCCGAAGTGGGCAGCCGCAGGAAAGGGCTTTCCGATAATCTGAGAAATACAACTGGCCTCGGCCAGCGTCACGTCGAGCTGGTCTGCGATCCAGCAGTAACGCATCGTTGTTCCCTTTTTCTTGTAGGCACTCTTGACCGCGCTGTGGCATTCCGCTTGAGGGAACGGCGGGCGACATGTGCGTCCAAATTCCTCCAGTTCCCGAGTCGCTTCCGTCCGTGAACGTCCGGCCCATTTCAGCGACACCGCGAAGATGAAAGCAGCAGTGGACCGCTTGCCCTCGGCGAAGCCACCGCGCAGCCGCTGTAGAGACTGGAATGCAGCGAGCTTGTTGGCGTTAGCGGCGATGAAACCATGTCGCCGCAGGGGGTGCTTCCCTGCTGGCTCGGTCTGAGCAGCAGGCTTAGGAGACGTGGTCTTGTTGACGCCGAGTTTCTCGCCCAGATCCAACAACAACGAGTAGCTCAAAACCGTCTCGCCGCTGGGATCTTCCCATTGCCAAAGAACCTCCTCTTCGACATCATTGCGAAATGACCTTGGTACCCGCACATATCTTGCCGCATCCGTCGCCACCGGGTCCGCGCCAAGTTCGGCCATGCGACGCCCGATTTCCTGGTTTATTCTCGCGTATAGCTGTAGATGGTTTCGCAGGTTGTCGGCATACGCCCCAAGGTGTGCTCGCGACTTGTCTGCCTCATCATGCAGGAGCCAGAACAGCCACAGCCCCCGGCCGCTTCTAACAATCGCCGACGGCGCCGGTAAGTCACCACGCTTTACACGCTCGCTGACAAACTTAATCGCCGTATCGCAGTTGATGCCAATCTTGTAGCAGTCGATGTCGCAATAGCAGGCGCACAAGTAGCGCAAGGTCTCTGTTTTATGGGCTGGCATCCCGAGCCTGCCGGAAGACCGCCGTGCCATGCGATGAGCCGCGTTGATGGAAACGAAGGAATCCCTGAGTAGCTGTTCACGAAACTCCGGGAATATGCTCTCCAGATCTCGCGCCCGGACAGCGTGCACCGGCCTCCAGCGGCCGTCGCTTTCAACCGCGAACGAGATCACACCATCGGGGTGCCGGTGGAGTAGCAACATCGATGCGACTTGGTCGATCCCAACCGCGAGAGCCATCAGCAGACAACATCCTACGGCCCTGAGGCCGGACCCAGATCAGTCATTCTTGCGCAGAAAGGCCGGTTGTTGTCAGCTCGTCTTATGTCGCCGACTGGCATAAAAGCGCAGTATCTTGACATTTTCCACTTAAAGTATACCGTATCTTGTGGTGACGAAGATAAGGCGAAAGGGCGTTTTAGTCAAAACACCCTGGTTGAAACCTCCGCCAAAGCCATGGGTATCGAGCGTTTCGGCGCCCACGATCTGCGTCGCACCTGCGCGAAACCCGTACAGTGGTCAATTAACGCGGTCGTCTCCGGTTGCTTGGGCTGTGCCGAAAGCTCCCGAAAACTCCTCGTCAAAATGGGCAAGGAGCATCTCAATAAATCGACCGTGGTAAACAGCATATGCCTCCTTCGATACTCCATTTTTGGGTGGAATAACATTCAGCACTAAAACCCCTTTTCCTACAGTCGGGCGCAACCAGGCTTCCCCTTTCCACTGCCCATCTGCTGTATCGTGAAAGAAATCCATATCGTCGTCGTAAGCCCAGGTCAATATGCTTCCTTCGTCGATGGCAGCATAGATCGAATCGAGCAGTCCCTGCGAATCGTCTGTGTTCACGTGAATCGCCATGTTCTGTCACTCTCCTTTGTCTTCCCCGACAACACATAAAAAAGGACATTGTCCAACACTGATGGCTTAAACGGACGAGGGCCAGAGCTGCAAAGTTCCAACCCCCTCCCAACCATGCCTAACCGATAATCTTGCATGTTCCGTTACATTCATCCAAAGCCAACAGATTGTCCTGCCACTTACCGTCAGCGTATGTCCTGAGATAAGGGGCCTTGTTTCCGTCGCCTCGCACAACGCGGATGTACACTTTCTTCCCGGTGGAACGATCTATCGTGAAGAAGGCTTCTTCCTGCGCGTCAATCTTCTTGATTGCCAACTCGCGAGTTATGCGCCAATGGGCGGCAATATTGCCGATGTGGGTGATATGCTCGTGAGCACTGTAGCGGTCTGGTTTGTTAATGCACGTAACTTCAAATTCTGTCATTCTGAATTTCCTCTCTTTGGAATAGGGTTTTTCTTGCTTGCGCGCCGTCATCAAAGCGCCCGCGTTTCCATGACAAACTGCATCGCTGCCGAGGCCGCATTGCTAGGTGGTTCTCGACCTCGTGGTTTTGATTTGTTGTTGAACATCAACTCAACATCTCCGGTTTTTTTAAAACATGAGTTGGCCTTGTCCATGCGCTTCTTCGCGTGATGGATAAAGAGTGTTTGTTTTCTGATCCACATACAAGAGATTGAACTGCTCCAGCCGAACGCGTAGCGCCGAAATCGTTACCCCAAAGTGATCAGCGAGAAGATAGAGGTTTCTCCATTGCGTTCGATTGATCTTTCGGGCCTCCTCGATGATGGCGCTTCGTGGCATTAGAATGGCAGCGGCATAGCGATTGACAGAGCGCGCTTCGTCAGAGGTATCCGCACGGCTATTGATTTGCCGCAAAATGTAACGGCCTGGCTCGGACGCAAGCAGCGTTTTAATGATTTCGACTTGCCCTCCAGTGGAACTACGGGAAGCAAATATCTCAGGAGCGGCGGCATCGAACAGCCCTGGATGGTCGAGCTTCGATTTGTCTACGAAAAGTTCCCAGTGTCCCATCTCGTGTCCTTGGGTAAGGCGGCGGCGACCTGGTTTTTGTTCCATTTCGTGCTGATGGCGTTCATTCATAATAATCAGCCTATCGGGAGCGCGAAGACCTGCAAGAACTTCTTCTCCGGGTATCTCTTCAATTTCTTCCCAGAGCATGGATAACCCCAGAACGAGATCACCGAAAAGCTCGATGTCTATGGGGAAGGAGAGTGGACGCTCCAGCTTTTGCTCGAATTCACGGAGGCGCTGCTCAGCGATTTGCTCAATCTACTCATTCCGGTAGAATTTCATTTTTCTTTTGGAATCTGCTGTAGAAGCTTTTTCCAATCCTCCTCCGAAAGTCGGGTTGAAAGAGCGGAGCGAAAAAAAACTCTCGCCCCTACGCTTTTCTTAAGCATTTCGCCAACATCCACAGGAGCCTTGCCGGCGAGGGCTAGCAGTTCATCGCTGTTGCCACTCAACTCAGCAGCCAAGGCCAAGATCACTGCTGCGGATGGTACGAGCCGGTCGTTTTCTATCTTTGACAGATAGGTGAAATCGAAGCCGCCTCGATCATCTTCTTTCAGCCGCTTCGCCACGCGATCAGCGAGATCGCGCTGGGACAGTTTAGCTTCGAGCCTCAACGCCCTGATCCGACTTCCTAATGTCATTTTGCCCATCACTGATTCAGTCTGACAGAACGTTGAGTTGAAAGTCAACATCAATTTTAAGGTAGACTTAATGGGGACTGGAAGTGGGCGGGGTGCCGGGGGCGAAGCGGGCGGCGTGGGTAGGCGATTATTGCTCACCCCCTCGAAACGGTCTAATTGGCCGTTTCAACTGTGCTGGACCTGGCAGGGTTTTGTCCGCGGTGTGGTGCTTCGGCACCACTAAACACGGGGCGGGGGGCCGGGGGCGTAGTGGGCGGCACCGGCAATGACGCATTCTGCGGCGTTGCCGAAAACTGCAATGGCTATCAGTTTTCGATGAGCAAGATTGCGGTGTTGACGTTGGTTCCCTGGTTCGCAAAAGTTCCGGCGGGCAGGTCTTCGTACCATCCTCCTGAGTTCTCGGCCAGAGGCTTCAAGGTGGTTTGTTGCCGGGGGCCGTTTGCGCAAATGGCAACCAAGCGGCCTCCGGGTTTCAGCATCTTCATCGCGTGTTGAATGTGCTTGATGTCCGCGCCGTTTTCAAAGGGCGGGTTCATCACAATGCGGTCAAAGGTTCCAAGATTGCCGTTTTGCTCCAGAAAATCTCCGCAAATGGTTTCGTCTGCGACTTGTTCCAATGATGCGGCCAATGTTGCATTGATCTCGACAGCGGTCACGCTGCCGAACGGTCTCACGTTCGGCAGTGCTGCAAGAATTGCGCCGGTTCCCGCGCTCGGCTCAAGAACGCAGTGACCCGGCAGAATGTCGGCCTCCTCGACCATGCGCTCGGCCAGCGCGGGCGGCGTCGGGAAAAGTTGCGGGGCGGCGATTACCTGCACTCCGGTTTTCAAGGCGTTCTGCATTTGCTCGATCTTGTCGCGGGTGTTTGTGGGCGTAATGCCTTGCCGGATTCTCTCGGCTCTGCATTCGGAGTCTTCGCAGTCTGGACCATCCGGGCAAACCGTGTCATCCTTCGCGGGGGTCTCATCGGAGGCTGCGGCCTCCGGCTCCGGCTTAGGGGCCGGGACCGGAGACGTGGCAGGTGTAGAGTCCAAGAGAGAGAATCCCTGTTTGGATGCGCTCTCAATCAATCGCCCATCGACGCGGGCCGCGTTTACAGCGGATTTCGTCATCACGCCTTTGAGGTCAGTAAACGGCACGGTGCGGGTGAAGTTCGCTCCACCGTTGCCCCAATTGTCAAGCACGGTAACAGAAACCTTGTTGACCTTCTGGATGTATGACCATCCGCGAAATGTCCAGCATCTCACAGCGCCGCCCTTCTCCGGGCCGGTCTGCTCGGCCACTGTTCCGCCCTGGTCGTCAAGCATCGCCCGCTCGTATGCAATGCGGTTTGTGTAGTGGTCAATCCACCGCTGAGTGTGTTCGATCCTGCATGGATAGGCCGCAAATGCGGCGGTAAAAACCTCGTCCAGTGTGCGCGGCGCGTAAAGGCTGGGGAAGCTCCCGGTAAGCGCATCGTATGCGCTGGGCGTGTGTGGATGGCCTTCTTTGTCGCCTTCTTTGCGGGCCAAATTCAGGTGGCACATTCCGGCGATTCTGAGAGCTACTTGCGCTTGAAGTTTCTTGTCTTGCTCCTGGCTGCAAGCTATCCAGAGTTTGAGCCACATCTCGGCCTCTTGCTGGCTCTTTTCCTCTTTGCGCTTGCTGGCCTCCAGTCCCTTGATGCGGCGGGCGCGCACGTCCGGGCGCTCCTTGTACTTGGCAAGCCGAATTGCGCCCTTGGCGCGACTCTGCCAGTATTCCGCTGCTTTCCACATCTCGACGGCGCGGCGCATTCCCTTCTCGATCTTCTCGGCGTCCTTCCGGGCGTGGCGCTCCGAGTGGTGGCCTACAAGTATCGGCTGACCAAACGGGATGCCGTCGGCGATTGCGTGAACGGCGTTTTGTGCGCGGTCTCCGTCCTGGGCGCGTCGGGTGCTGAGGTCTTCCAAGCGGTCGGCCTTCACCTCGGCCCGCTCAACCAAAGTAGTGTCTTCGTCGCCGATCTCAGCGGCCAACTCGATGCAAAGGTCTTCTTGGCTCGGTGTCCACATCGGGGCAACAAAAAGGTCTTGTTTGGGTGCCCATTTGAACCCTGCGGCCTTCACGCGCTCATAGGTTGCTGTGTCGAGACGGCTGGAAGCATAGAGGCGGAGTTTGTTGTCTTCGGGGCTGTAAGTGGCGGAAATTGCAATGGTCATTTGATTTTGTCCTTTCGGGTTTGAATGGTTTTGCTGTTGTTGTTCACACAACAACGCCTTGGCCCAGGCCCAGGCCTGCGGGGGTAGCAAGTGCA
>PKXI01000047.1 GCA_003133425.1 Acidobacteriaceae bacterium | reverse complement strand
TACCGCTGGAGACAATACTTGGCGCGTGACTCATCCCGGCCCTCAGGAGAGTTCGCCAGCACGTCAGCGAGCACACCGTAGACCAGCGCGGGGGTCCAGTCGTCAGGAATGCCTACAAGGGTGCTTGCAGGGGGCGCAAACGGCGCTCCGGAGAAGGGAACAAGCATATCCCATGTGCCAGGCTGGTTAGGGGGACAAGAGCAGTCGAAAGCCAGCGGGGAGTTTGCCGTAATCATCCACGAGTCGGGCGGCCCGGGCTGGATGGTCAGCAACACGCCAAATGAATCCCGCGTCGTCACATCTTCCCTTCCGAGAGCGTATGGCGAGACGAAAGAGGAGTCTGAAGGCATCCACCGCACCCGCTGCAGGTCCAGCGTGGAGTCGGGAAGGATGGTCGTCGTCGAGAGCAACGGAGATGATTGAAGCAGATTCACCGTATTCGCGGCAGACGCCAACAGAAGCTCATCGCGGCGATATTGAAGCGAATTCGCCAACTGCGTGATGTTGAACTGGTTTGTACCCGTCCAGGTTCCGCCGCTCATCGGCTCCATCAGCATCGCTTCGACTTGGCTGTAGATGTCCGTGTCGGTAACGGTGCGCTGCCGCGGCGAGCCTGCGAAGTTCAAAGTGTTCCACGTATCGCCGGGGTTGAAATCAAAGGTGAAGTCAATAATACCCGGAGCTTGAGTCTGGGCATTCAAAACTCTAAGTGCCTCAATAATATATAAGTTGGCCTCAGCAACGGGAATGTTGACGTTTGCGGTATCCTGCAAGCGCCGCATCAGCGCAGCGCGAAGCTGGCCCAAATTTAGGTAGGCGTATGGCAATCAGTCCCTCTTCCGCGCTGCAGCCTTCCGCGTCTTCGCCTTGGCTTTCTTCTTACCGCCCAGGGTCGGTCCGTCGGCGGTCAGCTTCTTGCGTCCGGACTCGCGTTCAATCTGCTCCTTTTGTTCCTCATTAGCCTCTGGCTTCCAGTTCGACGATTGCGCCTTTTGGTTGGCAGCCTTCGATGGATCACCGAGAAAGTTTTCGAGCTTATTTTCTATGCCAACGGCATCGTCAATCAATGAACTGTTTTGCGCCATTACATCCTCCTAGAAAGGGCTCGACCGCATCGTGGAACTGTTAAACCATGGCCCGACCGTCATCCGGCTCATCGCGGCCCNNTGTCCACCATGTACGAATCAACTGCGTCCCGGTCCAGCAGCCGCAAAGTCTTCAGGCGCGTTAGGAAGTCCGTCTCCGACTCCTTCTTGAGCCCGAGGAAATTCGCGCCTGCGCCCTTCGCCGCCATGATATCGCGCCGTCCCTCAGCGTCCCGGTAGGCCCAGGTCAGCGCCTTCTGTGTCACCACTTCCTCGCTGATCTGTGATGGCAGCATGTCACTGTTATTGGCCAGGTACGGCCACTCTACGACCGCGTACCACTGGTAGGCAATCTTCGTTGTCGGGTAGGGGTAAAGCTCGTAAAGCTGCTGATTCAGGGTTGCCGATGGCGTCGACGTGCCAGCGCCCCGGCGATCCGTGCCCAAGGGGAGCATTCGGTATGGGTTCGAAGCTATCTGCCGGGAAGGGTCAACCAAGTCCTGCGAGCGCCGGCCAGTCCAGATATCCATCGACCACTGATCGAACATGTCTGCCACGTTGAGCCAGCGCTTGAATCCCACCGGTGCGGGGATGTAGGCGCCGTACATCTGGTAAGCCACCCCAGTATAAAACGGCAGAGGATCGATGAAGTTGCGGTCCAGCGTCAGCACGATGGCTGCCGGGTTCGTCGTGTCCATCGCGATGATCGAGTAGACCGAGTAACCCTGCGCCCTGATCTGCTGCGTCGTGGGACTCCAGTAGAAGGGCAAGGCAAGCCACTGAGCCGATGCCGCCGCGTCTCCGATGACTTGATTACTGCCCAGAGCGAACGTGCACGATCCGCCCGTCGAGATGTTCGGCGTCGAGAATCCGCCCTGCTGGAGTTGGAAGCTCCACAACATCGAATCCTGGACGATCTTGAAGGCGCGATTGATGAGACTCCTGGACCGCACGCGAGAGAGCGCCGGCACCAGATCGGTAATCTCGCTCACCATGTCAATCAGCATTCGTTCCTCGCAAAAAAATAGCTGAGGCTTGAAGCCCCAGCCCGATAGGGTAATGGCAACCNNAGCAACTTCTCCGCCGCTGCTGCCAGATACTGATGGAACGGTAGCAGCCGTAGCCGCCGAAATGGTTACTGCCCCAGTGTTTGCCAGCGCCCTTCCGTTCAGAGTTCCGCCGCCCAACGTGATGCTGACGGCGGCAAGAACGTTTCCATTCATAGTCGAAGTAGCGACTGAGGTATAAGAGCTTCCAGCCACGAAAACTACGTTCGCGGCCTGGGCGCCGTTGATCAGCAATACCGATGCGCCAGACTCCAAGGTTACCGTTGAGCCAGCCACAAATACGAACACGGCGTTAGGATCGCCTTGAGCGTCCAACGTGATGCTAGTAGGAATATCCAAGCTGGACGCGGCTGCGCTGAAATAATTGCCCGGCGTGAAAGTCGAGGGCGTTGATCCGTTGCCGCCAGTGCTCAGATCGCTCAGTCCGGAAAGTGTCGGAGTCAACCCCTGATAGTAGATGATCGCTGCCGCCAGGGCCGTCTGAGCAGCAGATGCGTCGGCGTTATCGATGATCGCTGGAGGCGTCAGTACACCCGGAGGGAAGCCAGTAATGGATTCCGTCGGGAATGAGCCGATGTCGCCACCGGTAATTACCGTGTTCCCGGTGTTTGTGATCCCCGAGTACGCGAGAAGCTCGAAATTCGC
>PKXI01000007.1 GCA_003133425.1 Acidobacteriaceae bacterium | reverse complement strand
GCGCGAAGGACTGCTGGAACGTACGGCCGACGTGAATGACAAGAGGCGAGCGATTTTGCGTGTCACTCGCAAAGGTAAACTCGTTCTTGGCCGACTCGCTGGGAGCCATGCAGAGGAGTTAAATGAGCTGGCTCCCCGGCTGACAGGGGCGTTGAAGCACATCTCATTCAATGCNNCGAGTGTGGCTGCTGTCCGCTGTGGCGCTACTTATTGGCGCAGGTGGTGCGGCCTTGGCTGTGCTCTTATTGCGAGCCATTGCATTGGCAACGAATGCCTTCTACTACCATAGGTTAAGTCTGGCCATGGTGGGGCCGGCGGGGTCGACGCTTTCACCATGGATCATGCCGCTGGTTCCGATCATTGGCGGATTGCTGGTGGGGTTCGTTGCGCACTATGGCTCCGATAAGATTCGAGGACACGGAATTCCGGAGGCAATTGAGGCGATCTTGCTGCGCGGAGCCNNCGGAGCTCAAGCAGCGCGGCGTCCAGGACATCCTGATCGCGTGTGTCGACGGGCTCAAGGGGTTCCCCGAGGCGATCGAGGCGATCCTGCTCCATGGCGCTCGTATAGACCCATTGGTCGCGGTTTTGAAGCCTCTTTCGGCGGCGATCGCGATCGGCTCCGGCGGGCCGTTCGGCGCGGAAGGCCCGATCATCATGACCGGCGGAGCCTTCGGATCGCTGGTCGCACAGTGGCTGCACCTAACCGATGCCGAGCGAACCACGCTGTTGGTGGCTGGCGCGGCTGCGGGCATGTCGGCCACATTTGCCGCTCCCATCGCTGCAATTCTAATTGCGGTCGAGTTGCTGCTTTTTGAGTGGCGGCCACGCTCACTTGTGCCGGTTGCGGTGGCAAGTGTTGTCGCCGCTGCGTTGCGCGTCAGCTGGCTCGGGCCAGGTCCACTCTTCCCCGTTGATCTCCATTCGACCATTCCATTGGGACGCACGTTGCTTCTGGCCGCTCCACTTGGCATGCTCGTGGGTCTTGCTTCGGCTGGCCTGAGCCGTTTGATGTATAGCTTTGAAGATGGATTTGAGCATGTCTGTGGCCGGTTGGGAGTGCACTGGATGTGGTGGCCCGCAATTGGCGGCATCGGCATCGGCGTGGGCGGCTTCTTTTTCCCACGTGGCTTGGGCGTCGGATACGACAATATCGCGGAGCTGCTGCGCGGGAATGCTCCAGTCGGGCTGCTGCTCGGATTGCTTGTTGCCAAGTCGTTGATGTGGGCATTTTCGCTCAGTTCGGGAACTTCGGGTGGAGTGCTCGCACCTCTGTTGATGATTGGTGCTGCGTTGGGTGAATCGGTGGCACGGCTGGCACACATGCCGATAGAGACACAAGCGCTCTGGGCTTTGATGGGGATGGGAGCGATGCTGTCGGGTGCTCTGGGCGTTCCGCTTACTGCGATCCTTTTTTCGCTTGAGTTAACCCATGCCCTGCCAGCGCTGTTGCCGCTGGCACTCGCATGTACAGCTTCGTACCTGGTGACCTCGCTTATCATGCCCCGATCGATTTTGACAGAGAAACTGAGTCGCCGCGGATACCACTTGTCGCGTGAGTATGGCGTCGACCCGCTGGAAATGGTGAGTGTCGCGGACGTGATGACGGAAGTGTCTCAGAAAGCTGAGACTGAAGAGTCAAGCGACATTCCGGAGACAATACCCGAGGTTCTTGCATATACGGATGAGACCTGCAGAGCGGTGGCGGAAGAAATGGCGACCACCGGAGTCACAAGCATGCTCGTGGTGGATCGGGAAACGGGTCGGCTTTGCGGGAGTATCTCCGCACAGGAACTGTTGACTGGACGAAAGCGTCATGTCGACCGGGAGTTGGAGAGAAGCAGTACATTCCGTTCCGGATGAGGACGCAAGAATTGATTGGGCAGCTTCAGTTTGATTGTGTAGCTGCAGGCAGTCTGGATCGACGGGATTGAAAGGAATGCGGTGTTGGGATGGGAGTTCGATTCATGGCGAAGCTCCGGGACGTTTCTTGGAAGCTGTGAAGTGTGGAAACGTCCTTTTCTCGATTCTGGCGACAATGCCAGTTCTTCTGCTGTAATGTGGGCTAGCGCACTCGGTTTCCTGCCTACACTTCCAGTCTGCGCTCGTTGAACAACCTTGATCGATGGGGCCTAACACAAGTGCCTTTCGTTGTCACAAATCGATTTGCGAGGATTTCCGGCCCTGAAAAGCGAGCTTCAGCTCGGAACAGCGGCTTGTCAGCTCTCCTTGGTTTGCAGGTGAATGCCCGACAGGCTTCCGCGGGTTCCCCAACGAGTATCTTTGATCCTGCCGCCACGCCTGCACACTCGATCTTTAGCCTCTCGATGCTTGTGTTGTCGGTGACGCTCATCATTTTTTTGGTTGTCGCGGGGCTGCTGCTCTACGCCCTGATCCGATTCCGACAACGTTCTACAGACTCGGGGCAGGATCCTGCGCAGGTCTACGGCAGTAATCAAATCGAACTTTCGTGGACGGTGATTCCCATCCTGATTGTGGCTATGTTGTTCTTATCAACCACGCGCGTCATTTTGGAGACGGAAGCCAAACCCAAGCCCGATAACGCCTTGAACGTCACAGTGATCGGCCACCAGTTCTGGTGGGAGTATCGGTATCCGAAGCTGGGAGTCGTGACTGCAAACGAATTGCACATCCCCATCAGCGATCCCAACCGCCCGACCCCAACGTATCTCGAAATGTCGTCTGCGGATGTTACGCACAGTTTCTGGGTTCCCCGGCTCGCGGGTAAGACGGACTTGATTCCGAACAGAGTCAACACTATGTGGCTTGATCCGTCCGAGGCGGGCTTGTACCTTGGTCAATGCGCCCAATATTGCGGCACGCAGCATGCAAAAATGCTTTTGCGCGTTTACGCACAAACCCCGCAGGACTTTGCCGCATGGGTCAAGCAGCAACAGCAGCCTTCACGTGCAGATCTATCTGACCAACCGCTGGCGGAGGAGGGTCGAATGGTCTTTCTCCACAATGCATGTATCAACTGCCATACGGTGACGGGTACGGTGGCAACCGGGCGCTTCGGGCCGGACCTCACGCATCTCGCCAGCCGGGATACGATCGCTTCGGGAGCCATTCCAAACACGCCGAAACAACTGAGGGCCTGGATCGCCAATCCGGATGAGTTTAAGCCCGGATCGCTGATGCCGGCCATGCATTTGAACAATCACGACCTGGATGCGGTTACGGCATATCTCACGACGCTCCACTAACCTTCGATTGGAAAGCAGTGCAGCATGGCCAAGGAAGCCCCAGTCTTGGAAGCCATAGACCAGACCGCACCCGCGGGCCACTCCTCCGGGCCCGGCGTCGTATACGAGTGGCTTTCTACCGTAGACCACAAGAAGATCGGCATCATGTACATCGTCTATGCGCTCATCTTCCTGGTCCTCGCCGGAGCGCAGGCGCTGCTGATGCGGATTCAGCTGGCGGTTCCGAACAATCACTTCGTCACTCCACAGGTCTTCAACCGGCTGTTCACCATGCATGGCTCAACCATGGTGTTCTTCGTCGGAATCCCCATCCTGTTTGGATTCGGGAATTATCTGATCCCGCTCATGATTGGCGCTCGCGACATGGCCTTCCCCAGGTTGAACGCCTTCAGTTTCTGGATATCGGCATTCGGGGGAATCCTGCTCTACCTGAGCTACTTCGCCGGTAGTGGCCTCTATGGAGCAGGTTCCGCTCCTGACGTCGGATGGTTCGCCTATGCGCCTCTGACCGCAAAGGTGTTCTCGCCGGGGCACAGCACGGACTACTGGACGCTTTCGATTCTAATGAGCGGCATCGGCACCACCGGAACCGCTATCAACATTGTCGCTACCGTAATCTGCATGCGCTGCAAGGGCATGACAATGACGCGCATGCCGCTGCTTGTATGGCTCCTGCTGGTTACCAGTTGCATGGTCTTCGTTGCCGTCAGCCCGCTCACGGCCGCACAAATCATGCTGACTCTGGACCGCTATCTCGGTTCTCATTTCTTCGACACGCAGGCCGGCGGTTCCGCAGTCCTGTGGATGCACTTCTTCTGGATCTTTGGTCACCCGGAGGTCTATATCCTTGTCCTTCCTGCCTTTGCATTCATCAATGAGATCGTACCGGTCTTCTCGCGGAAAGCGATCTTCGGTTATTCCGCCATGGTCGCCGCATCTGTGGGCATTGGCTTTATAAGTCTCAGCGTGTGGGCCCATCACATGTTTACCGTCGGCATGGGCCCGGCAGGGAACACTTTCTTTGTATTTTCCACCATGGTTGTGTCGGTGCCTACAGGCATCAAAATGTTCAACTGGCTGGCCACTATCTGGGGTGGAAAGGTCAGATTTCGAACTCCGATGATGTTCGCAGTTGGCTTTCTCTTCCAGTTTCTGATAGCTGGACTTACCGGCATCATGTTGTCCGCAGCGCCATTCGACTGGCAGTTAAGCGCGTCTTACTTCGTTGTGGCTCACTTTCACTATGTCCTTGTCGGCGCCATCCTCTTTGCGCTGTTCGGGGCTTTCTATTACTGGTACCCGAAGATGACGGGCCGCATGATGAGCGAGACGCTGGGAAAGTGGCACTTCTGGTTTTTCATCGTTGGTTTCCATCTCACGTTCGACTTCATGCATATTCCAGGGCTACTGGGAATGCCAAGGCGCATTTACACGTACGAGGCAGGGCGCGGATGGGAGTACTGGAATCTGATCGTCGGGATTGGTGCAATCGTCCAGGCGATTGGCACATTGATCTTTGTCTACAATCTCGTTCACTCCTATTTTCGCGGGAAGATTGCCGGACCGGATCCGTGGGATGCCTGGACTCTGGAATGGTCAACTGCTTCGCCGCCACCTTCGTACAATTTTGCTGTTGAGCCAACTGTAGGCAGCCGTAGGCCGCTATGGGATCTAAAGCATCCAGAGGATCCAGATTCGAGTTATGAATGATGCAGACTCCGGTGACCGTTCCTGTCAGCGTCGATGCGGAAGCCCCGTGGGTGCTGCCCAATCGTGGCATCGTGGGCATGTGGTGCCTGATTGCGGCCGAAGCCGCCATCTTCATGATTTTTGTCGTTGCCTACATTTACTACCTGGGCAAGAGCCTGACCGGACCGCTGCCTTCGCAGATATTAGAGCTGCCAATTCTCGGCACCATCTGCCTGCTTTCCAGCAGCCTGACGGTCCACGCAGCGGTAAGTACACTCCGGAAAGGTAAGGTCCAGCGCTGTACCGTTGCATTGGCTGTCACGGTGCTCCTTGGCGCGGCCTTCTTATGGACAACGGCTGCTGAGTGGCATCACCTCATCTATGAAGAAGGGTTTACTATTCGCACCAATTTGTTCGGAACGACTTATTACTCCCTGGTTGGTCTGCACGCATCGCACGTCGTGGTTGGGCTTCTCTTCCTGACGGTTACCTTCCTGTTCAGTGTGAGCGGCCGGCTTGGCGAAATGCACGCAGAACGGCTTGAAGTGCTGTCGCTTTACTGGCACTTTGTCGATGCGGTGTGGGTCGTCGTGTTTCTGGTTGTATATGTACTTGGGCGATAACAATTCGATGCGCAAGCCCAGACGGGATCAATGCCATGATGCAGGCTGACAATCAAAATCGTGATGGCCATACCGCTCAAGCACATGCAGGAGCCGTACAGCTTCCCGCCCCTACAATTTGGCCGATCGTGTTTGCCTTCGGGCTGGCGCTGATCTTCACAGGCATGGTTACGCATTGGATCATGAGCCTGTTAGGGGCGTTGCTTGTGGTTCCAGGAATTGTGGGTTGGTTTCTTGAAGTCCTGCCGCGAGAGCATCATGTCTATGTTCCCGTGAGCGCAGAGACTATTCCGGTGGTCAGCACGCACACGACGCGCGCGCAAATGGCAGCCTGGCCCAATCACCGCAAACTGCTGCCAATTGAAACTTTCAGCATTACGGCGGGAATCAAGGGAGGCCTTGCCGGAGGGACTGCAATGATCGTGCCCGCTGCGCTGTACGGACTCATTCGGTATCACAGCATCTGGTATGCCGTGAACCTGCTTGCAGCGGGTGGTTTTGTCAGTTGGGCCGGCGAGAGCGATGCATTTCTTGCGCAGTTTCATCTGCTCGGCTTGCTTGCGGCGGCTGGGATTCACACAACGGCATCGCTGCTGATCGGTTTGCTTTACGGAGCCATGCTGCCCATGTTTCCGAGGAGGCCCATCGTCTCCGCTGGATTTATTGCGCCGTTTCTGTGGACTGGCCTGCTCTACACCGCCCTCGGCGTCATCAGCCCCATCCTGGACCAGCGAATCAATTGGCNNCCCTCGGCGTCATCAGCCCTATCCTGAACCAGCGCATCAACTGGCTCTGGTTTGTTATCTCCCAGATTGCCTTTGGGCTGGTGGCGGGATTCGTCGTCAATCGGCAAGTGAAGGTGCGGACTGCACAGTTCCAAGCCCTTCCATTTGCAGTTCGTGCCGGATTGCATACCAGCGCCAAGGACGAAGGGCCTGACCTTCCATGAACCTGAGACCAACTCGACTCGCCTTGATCAACGTGCTTGTTGCGGCAGCAGGACTTTCTGTCTTTGGATGCGGGCACATCCCTGGTCGTCCGGGCCCAGGGCCTCAGGTGGCGCGACCGGAACAGGTTCTGGATTTTGCCGTGTTGTACAAGACAAACTGTTCGGCCTGTCATGGAGACAACGGCAAAAATGGAGCTGCAATCGCGCTCGCCAATCCGGTCTATCTCGCGGTCATTGGCGAAGATAGCCTTTGCGAAATCACCTCGAAAGGTGTTGGCGGGAAATTGATGCCGGCCTTTGCCAGGAGTGCAGGCGGTCCACTGACCGACCAGCAGATCAGTATCCTGGCACATGGAATGATGCAGCAATGGAACAAGCCTGCGTTTCTTTCAACGCCAGGTACGCCGACTTATCGGGCTTCGCAGCCGGGCGACCCTGTGCGTGGTGAGCAGGCTTACGGCCAGTTCTGTGCCTCATGTCACGGTGCTCATGGCGAGGGGATGACCGCCACGATCAACGGCAAGAAGACCAAGGTGGGCTCCATTATCGATGAGTCGTATCTGGCCCTGGTCAGCGATCAGGCCTTGCGCAGTTTCACCATTGCCGGCGTGCCGGGCGGAGTGATGCCTGACTGGCGCACCGACGCAGCAGTTCCCATGACCGATCAGCAAATTACGGATGTAGTCGCCTGGCTGGCCGCCAAGCGCACAGCAGATCCTGGACAACCTTACGCAGCGCATCCCTGATTCCGCGTTCCATCGACGACCTGGCAGGAGTTGAACGAATGAACCCGAACGAACCCAATCCGCAGCAAATTTCGCAGGGTGATCAAAGCCGCGAACAGCCTGGAAAGAATGAGCCTATCCATGCAAAGCAGGCGGCGCACTCGCGGCGCGCGTTCTTGTTCAAGCTGTCTCTGCTTGCCAATGGCGCTGTCGGCGCCGTGCTGGCGGTTCCCATCGTCGGCTACCTGCTGGGACCAGCCCTCAGAAAGAAATCCCCCGATGAGTCATGGGTTGGCCTTGGACTCGTGAGCGGCTTTCCTGAAGGCGAGACACGGCTGGCCACATTTCGCAACCCTGTGACCACGGCCTGGGACGGCCAAACAGGCGACATCCCCTGCTGGGTTCGCCGCATTTCGGGCGCAACATTTCAGGTGTTTGCCATCAATTGCGCACACCTTGGTTGCCCAGTGCGCTGGTTCTCTGAATCCAAGCTCTTTTTGTGCCCGTGCCACGGAGGAGCTTACTACGAAGACGGTTCCCGCGCTTCGGGTCCGCCGGAGCGCGGACTCTTTGAATACGAACACAGGATCGTCGGTGACGCTCTCGAAATCAGCGCAGGCAAGATGCCTACACTTGCGGCACGGGTTTCGAATATGCAAACCCTAACCCAGATCGCAGGTGTTGGAGCGACGAACGGGGCGGCCGGAGTCCAGAATCAGAAATCGCAGAACCTGGAACCGAGGTGCGTGTCATGCCGGGGATGAAGCAAGCAGGGCTTCGAGTGTACCAGTGGTTTGAAGACCGCCTTGGCCTCGGTAAGCCCATCATCGATGCGGCGGAGCATGACGTGCCCGCAAGCACTGCCAGCTGGTGGTATGTCTTCGGCAGCGCGGCCACAGTCTTGCTCGTTTTGCAGATAGTGACGGGAGTTCTGCTGGGGCTTGTCTATTCGCCATCCGCGGGGCAGGCCTGGGCCAGTCTGGAGTTTCTCGATCATAGCGTCAGGCTGGGCTGGTTTCTGCGTGCCCTGCACGGCTGGGGATCGGACTTCATGATCGCCATCGTGCTGATACATCTGGCACAGGTCTTTCTCTTCGGCGCGTACAAATTTCCTCGTGAACTCACTTGGATCGTCGGCGTCTTTCTGCTTTTGATGACGCTGGGAATGGCGTTCACCGGGCAGGTTTTGCGCTTCGACCAGGACGCCTATTGGGGCCTCGGCATCGGAGCTTCGATCGTGAGCCGTGTCCCCTGGATCGGCGGCTCTTTGGTCAACCTCATGCTCGGCGGACCTATCATCGCCGGCCCCACTCTGACGCGCTTCTTCGCGCTGCATGTATTCATTATTCCAGGCGTCCTGCTGGCCTTGGTCGGTTTGCACTTGTGGATGGTTCTGCGACTCGGCATCAATGAATGGCCCATGCCGGGACGCGTAGTCAGCAAGGCCACTTACACCCGCAACTATCAGAAACTGACCAAGGATACAGGCATCGCCTTCGTGCCAGATGCAGCCTGGAAAGATGCCATCTTCGCGGCTGCAATCCTATTGGCTGTGATGGCTTGCGCTTTTTACTTTGGCCCCTTTGGTCCCACCGGCCAACCGGATCCAACGATCATCCAGACGGCTCCTAAACCGGACTTCGCATTCCTCTGGATATTTGCCGTTCTTGCCTATCTCCCTCCAAGTCTTGAAACTCCGGTGCTGTTCATCGCGCCGGTTTTGATTGTCGGAGCCATGCTGCTGTTGCCGCTGGTTTCAAACCAGGGTGAGAAGCACTGGTCACGCCGGCCGGTCGCGGTGTTGATGGTTGCGGTCATCGCGGTTACGCTTGGCATTTTGACACATCTGGGCACCTACACCCCGTGGAGCCCAATCATGGATGCATGGACAGCCGATCCCATTCCAACCGTATACCTGCAGGATCGCACGCCCTTGGAGAGGCAGGGCGCGCTCTTACTTCAGGATAAGCAGTGCCGCAACTGCCATTCTGTCGGTGGTAAAGGCGGACTTCGCGGACCCGCGCTGGATGGCATCGCCAACCGCATGACGGAGGATCAGATCATTCGTCAAGTGCTGCAGGGCGGAGGCAACATGCCGGCCTATGGCAATGCTCTCAGCCCCTCGGAGACCACGGCCCTGGTTCGGTTCCTGACCACGCTGCGTTCCGAGAACCAGCCGCCCGCATTCGATGCATCGAGAAAAATGGTGACAACCGAACCACCACACGCAGCTCCAACCGGCGCACACTAGCGTCACAGGCATCCGTCTTCATGGAATCCGCGTCCCACGCAATCTTCGAAGATTGGTCGCCGCCTATCCTCCTCACGGGGACCCTGATTCTGGTCGCTATCATCTATCTGCGCGGATGGTTTGAGATTCGCAAGACACGGCCGTCTCAATTCTCACAATGGCGCCTCCTGTCGTTCCTCCTTGGCATCGCCGTCATCTGGCTGGCGATAGCGTCTCCTCTCGACGGGTTCGCCGATGCGCTGCTCAGTGCCCACATGGTGGAGCACCTGCTGCTGATGTCGTTTGTTCCGCCTTTGCTGCTCATCGGCTGGCCCGTCGTTCCCATGCTTCGCGGTCTGCCACGTGGATTCACCAGATATATCGTCGGACCGCTCATTCGCCGCAGAAGGCTGCGGCAACTGGGCCACTGGCTCGTCAAGCCGCTCGTGGCCTGGCTCGCTATGAATCTTACTTTCCTGGCCTGGCACATACCGGCAGCCTACGACTTCGCCCTGGAACACGAACACTGGCATGACTTCGAGCATCTCAGTTTCCTGGGCACATCGATCCTCTTCTGGTGGCCCCTCATCCGCCCATGGCCATCGCGAGCCAAAGGAATTGGCTGGTTCATGCTGCCCTACCTGGTGTTGGCGGACATCGTGAACACCGCGCTGTCCGCGTTTCTCGCATTTTGTGAGCGGCCCGTCTACGACTATTACCTGAAAGAACCAAACGCCTTTAACATTGCACCGGCGGTCGATCAACGAGCCGGCGCAGTGATCATGTGGGTTATTGGATCACTGGTCTTTCTCGTCCCCGCCGTGTTAATCACCTACAGAATCCTGCAACAGCACGAGAGACCTCGTGTTTAGCATGAGGCACACGCACTGGTGGATCCGCTATAAACGGTACGACAAACCGGATTTGGATAAATCAGATTTGTTACAGACTCTCTTAGCAGACTATCCCGATGTTTGGGATCGGGAAAGTGTCTTCGTTGTCAGCATTGGTCCCATCCAAGCAGGCAAAGTCCTTTTCAACAAGCAAGATCAGCTCTCCATTCCAGACATCGAAACTGCCATACACGCCCACTTGCTCTGAAGAATGGGCCCATTGGCGAACCGATTCGCTGGAAAGCACAACTGCAACTTCCTGAACCCGGTGAAGCGCGGTAATATCCTGCATCCGGTCGTTTTGAGCTTAAATATCCTCCCCCGAAAAATGTAGTCAGTTTTGTCGTCAGCCTATTTCAAAATCGGTCATAATCGGGGAT
>PKXI01000418.1 GCA_003133425.1 Acidobacteriaceae bacterium | reverse complement strand
TGTCCTTGGGGACCCCGGACCTGGGGCACCCAATCGTCATAATCCTTATTACGCAATCACGCGGTCATGGTACCAGGCAGGCGCCAAAGCCCTTGCACACTAATGAGGAGCGGCTTGAGAGGCGATCAACTCCTGGAACTCGGGCATGTCGCGGAGGCCGAAAAAGCTACCGTCGCCAGCGATCTTTTTCGGGTTGGTGAACCCCTCGTTGAGTGCCCTGCGCAGGTTCTGGATGGCACACTCGGGCTTTCCGGCACTGGCGCAGGTCCTGGCCATGTAGTAGTGCACGGCGCCGCGATGCTCGACGGACGAGGGATTCTGGACGCTCGCTCCGCCATGATCCTCAAAGATTTGCGGGTCGATGGCTTGTGCGGTCTGGTAAGCCTCCATGCCTTTCTTGTACTTGTGCTGGGCTAGCAGATTGGAACCGAGATTCCTGAGGATCAAAGCGGCGTGGGGATCGATCTTGAGCGCCTTGCGGTAATAGCGCTCGCCGGCTCCGTATTGCTTCTGCGAGTCGTAAACGGTGGCTACATTGTTGAGCACCTGGGCGTTTTTGGGGTCGAGCTTGAGCGAGGCGTTATAGCAGCGGACGGCGTCTTTCACGTTGAACATCATCTGGTAGGCAATGCCCATCTTGTTCCAGAGGGCCGGAGTCGGGTCCGTGGCCTTGGAGTAGGCGGCGATGGCCGCCTGGTAGTGCTGGTGAATGGCCTGGGCATCGCCGACCTGCTCCGGGGTGGACTCGGGGGTCGGTATGACTTTGATTGGCGGAGCGACAGCCGGGGCTTGTGCGGCAGGCTGGGGGGAAGTCTGGGGCGAAGCCAGAGTTGGTTGGGCGGGTTGAATCGACGGCTGTGCAGGAGCCGGTGCTGAGCTGGGCGCAGGGGCCTGTGTGGGAGTCTGTTCAGGGGTAGGCGGAGCAGAATCCTGGGCAATTAGAGCATAAGGCACGGCCATAAGGGCCGCAAGAAGGGCCGCAACCGGCAGCCAATTATGCTCTTCGAACCTGGACATACTTCCCTCTCAGCAAAATCCTCCCCAGCCAAGGGAATTCAAGGGCGAGCAACCGGTCATGCTATCCAATGGCCGCAGTATGGCCGTCCACTGGAATTAGAACACCAATTCATGGCAGGGGTGAGCGTGGCCGCCAAGAATCCCTGTGACAGGATGCAAATTCCCGTCCCTGGACGGGGGCGCGGTACACTTTTGCCAGTGCAGGAGGCGGGCGCCATGAAAACAATAGTTGCGGACAAAGGGGAGGTGGAGCTAGGAGCTCGGTTTAGCGCGGCGCGGCGGCGGACGCTGGCGTTGTGCTCTGGGCTCACGGCCGAGGACATGATGGTTCAGTCGTGCCCGGAGGCGTCGCCGGCCAAGTGGCACCTGGCGCACACCGCCTGGTTCTTCGAGTCGTTTGTGTTGCGGGAGTTCGTACCCGGTTACCAACTCTTCAATGCGGATTTTCCTTGGCTGTTCAACAGCTACTACGAGGGCTTTTCGGCGTTCCCGGAGAAGCGGCTGCGGTCTTCGTTTTCCCGCCCCGCCCTCGAAGAGATCCTGCGCTATCGCGAGCATGTGGACCTGGGCGTCGAGAGATTGCTCGAAGCAGGCGCAGAGCCGGAAGCGCTCCGGCGAGTCGAACTGGGAGTAAATCACGAGGAGCAGCACCAGGAACTCTTGCTCACCGACATTCTTCATGCGTTTTTCACCAACCCGTTGCGACCGGTTTACGGGAATGGTGCGAATCTGGAGTCCCGGATCTCCGAATCCAGAGTTGGGGATTCCGGTGCGGCGCTGGAATTTCAGCAGTTTGAGGGCGGCATGAGCGAAGTTGGCTACCTCGGCAACGGCTTCAGCTTCGACAATGAGCTTCCGCGTCACCGCACATGGCTGGAACCGTTTTCCATCGCGCGGCGGCTGGTAACTTGTAGAGAGTTTGCCGAGTTCATGGCCGATGGCGGCTATCGCAGGCCCGAGCTTTGGCTTTCGGCGGGCTGGAATGCGGTGAAAAGCAACGACTGGCGCACGCCCCTCTACTGGACGAACGAAGGCGACGCGTGGCGCGTCTTCTCCCTGCGCGGCGATTTGCCGCTGGAAGAACTGGAATCGTCGCCCGTCAGCCACGTGAGCTTCTATGAAGCCGATGCCTATGCACGCTGGGCGGGCAGGCGGCTGCCGACGGAGTTTGAGTGGGAGACCGCGGCCGAGGGGCAACCTGTGGAAGGGAACCTGCTCGATTCGGGGCTGCTGGTCCCTTCCCCCCGCACAGCTCTACTCCAAAACGAGCACCCCACGAAGTGGTTTGGAGACTGCTGGGTGTGGACGGCCAGCGCTTATCTGGGCTATCCGGGCTTCCGGCCGCTCGAGGGAGCGCTGGGCGAGTACAACGGCAAGTTCATGAGCGGGCAGATGGTGCTGCGCGGCGGTTCGTGTGTTACGCCGGCCACCCATATTCGCGCAAGTTACCGGAATTTCTTTGCGCCAGAGACACGCTGGCAATTCTCAGGAATTCGGCTCGCTTTTTAGTAACCCTTTTCCGGCACATGAGCATCCAACAAACCGCATGACAACTTTCCCTTTCCCCACATTTGCCGGACACATTGCGGAACGAGTCGCCGACGAACCTGCTGTCAGACAACAAGTCATTGCGGAACCGGTTTCGGAACCGATCAGTGATGGGCAGGTTGCCGCAGCTGTGCGCGCCGGGCTCAACTCGAGTCCCAAGCGGTTGCCGCCCTGGCTGTTTTACGACAAGGCAGGGTCGCGGCTCTTCGACGAAATCACCGAGCGGCCGGAGTACTACCTGACGCGCACCGAGCGCGGCATTCTGGCTTCGCATGCGGACTCGATGATTGCGCAAGCCGCCGACGGGGCGCGATTGCGGATTACGGAACTCGGCGCCGGCTCGGCGGACAAGACGCGGATTCTGCTGAAGGCTGCGGTTGCGCAACAGGACACGCTTGTCTACGAGCCGGTGGATGTTTCTGCCAGCGCACTCGAAGCGGCTAAGAAAAGAATCGAGCGCGAGATTCCCGAAGTGCTGGTGGCTCCGCGGGTGATGGATTACACGCAAGGAAACGGACACGGACTGCATCTGGAGCCAACCCCGCCCGGCGAACGCCGCCTTGTGCTCTATATCGGCTCGAGCATTGGGAACTTCGAGCCGCGTGAAGCGATGCGGCTGCTGCAACGCGTGCGCGCCGGGCTGAACCTCGGCGACGGGTTTTTGCTGGGCGTGGATCTGGTGAAGGATGAGTCAACGCTGCTGGCCGCCTATAACGATGCGGCCGGAGTAACGGCTGACTTCAACCTGAACCTGCTGGCGAGACTGAATCGTGAGTTGGGAGCGGAGTTTCCGCTGGACAGCTTTGAGCACCACGCGGTTTGGAACAGTGCAAAGTCGCGGATAGAAATGCATCTCGAGAGCCGGGTCGCGCAGAAGGTCTCACTTGCGGCGCTGGACTGGGAAGTGGAATTCGCCGAAGGCGAGACGATCCATACCGAGAACAGCTACAAGTATCGGCCAGGGCAAGCGGAGGCGATGATGGCTGCGGCGGGGTTTGGCGCGGCGGGAAGCTGGTCGGATGAGCGCGGGTGGTTTGGGGTTTGTTTGGGACTGGCGGAGTAAAGCTCTCTAGGCCGTATCGACATATACACTTTGCAGCCAGGTTTCTAGGTGTTGAAGTGTGAGTATGTCGGCTAGCCAT
>PKXI01000364.1 GCA_003133425.1 Acidobacteriaceae bacterium | reverse complement strand
TATCTACAACTGTAGTACTAGTGTGAACGAATATGGAATTGCAACTTTCAGGGTGGTTGGACCGCACGGATCATTTCGATAGGATCCCAAAACGCGGTACGCGTGCGGTGATTCCGCGAAGCTCTCTTGTCGGATGTGGAGGATTGCAGAGATGGGCCTCTCTCCAGCTATGTGAGGCTGAAGGTCTGCGATGGCTATACTGTCAAACTGCAAAGTGAGCAAAGGCGCAGGAGCGGCGCAGGGACTGTTCTTCGGTCCGGGGGCGCTCAAGACGATCCCTTGGATTATGAGGGACCGTGTCGTGTGGCCCGTAACCCAAAAATCGACATCAGCATGCTGGCCATCTGCATACTCCAGCACTTTAGCGATGCCGATCTCCAAATACTGTTGAAGGTTCACGGTTCCAAGAAGAGCTCGGTCCCCCTGAACAATGGCTGTAATCTGCTTTTGTTCAAACCCTGGCGCTCCAATCGAACACCGCAGAAGATCAGCTTCGGGTGATGCCGCTGTGACTTGAAGGGCTCCATTCGTGGACAGCTGGACTTCGTTGTCAAATACTCGTTTGCCGTTCGATTCGATAGAAAGATGAACAAATGGAATAGGCCGACCGCCGTTATCAACGACGCGTCCCGAGACCGTTATGTCTTTAGCGGACAAGCCAGTGGATGCAGCGAGAGGAAGAGCGGCTGTCACGAGAATAAGCACTTTCCAGAGTCCCTGACGCTGCTTCATTAGGAGCACCCCCAGTCATTGGACCGGAAAAAGACGATTGGTAGTATAGCCTCGCTACATGAGGCTGGAAGTGATCGGTGTCACGTCTGTTCGGCGCTCTGGTGAAATTCGTTTTTGGTTGGCATCAGCGTGAATGAGGACGTGAAGCAGGCATCTTCCCTGCACGGCCACAAGCGGATATCGCAGTACTTAGATTTCATGTCACCCATTAGCGTCGTGGAACGGGCTTCGCGTCCATCATACGGCCTGCCGATTTCAATTAAGGCATCATCGCCTCGTCACCCACGCAAGACCGCGAATGCTCCTCGGGAGTCGGCCAGTATGCAGCGATCCAAGTAGCTCGAATCTGAACTGTTGACTTCAGGTCAATGCACTCATTGAAGCGTTAGTGCCGTATTGTTGGTCTAACCGGATATCGGTGGCCATACCAACAAGGTCAGCATATCCGCTGGACCTTAATGGATCGGAAACCCGCTTCCCATCTCGGCCATGTTGTCCCGATTGTCCGAAAGCTTTGGATCATTCGACCTTCGATTTCCAGCGAGCCGAGGTTCAAATCTGCGCGCCTCCGACATTCCTTCTTCCCGGAGGACACTCGGCATTTCCCGATCAGAGAATGGCTCTGTTCTGGGCCAGGTTTCAAAACGCGGAGAATCCTCTCCTGTGTCCTTCATGAGTAGAAGTCGCCAATTTTGCGGGGAAATCCGAGGATTGTTTGTTGTAAATCGCACATTTTAAAATAATTAAGACTAGATGGTGGACCTGATCGGGATCGAACCGATGACCTCTTCCATGCCATGGAAGCGCGCTCCCAGCTGCGCCACAGGCCCACATTGGCGAGTGCAACTCTCTTATTGTCTCCGCTCTCACTGGATTCGTCAAACCCGGCTCCGCGCCTATTCTTTGTGAGCCCAGGCGTTTATCTCGCACCTCGTAAACGCCCGGCTCTCGCAAGACGCGTCCACTCCGTATCCGCGCCGCGTCCGGCCAGTGATACATATCACACGTGCGTAGAGCCCGATCCTCAATAATAAGGTTGGTTGGTGGCGCTGCATCCGCGCGCTTCCTGATTCGTTTTTTTCTTGTGTCCGATTGCCCCTGTCGTGCGCGGAGGCCCTCTTCCTGGGCGTTGATCGAACTGGAGTTACACCTTCATGTATAAGATCGTGGAAGCGCGAACTGTCGGCCTCAATATAAAGCAATTTGTCATCGAGGCGCCGCGCATTGCCCGTAAGCACCAGCCGGGACAGTTCCTTATCCTCCGCCTGCATGAGAAGGGCGAGCGCATTCCGCTCACCATCAAGAGTTCCGATCCCGCTGCCGGCACCGTCACCATTGTTGTACAGGCCATCGGCAAAACCACCACGCTGCTCAACTGCCTTGAAACAGGCGACTCAATTCTCGACGTAGTCGGTCCCCTCGGACACCCCTCGGAAATTAAGAATTACGGCACCGCGGTCATTCTGGCCGGCAGCGTGGGAACGGCCATGGCACTGCCCACCGCCAACGCCCTCAAGCAGGCGGGCAATCACGTCATCTTTATTGAAGGCGCACGCAGCGCGGAGATGGTGGTCTTTGAAGATGAAGTGCGCCAGGCGAGCAACGAGACCTACGTAATGACCGACGACGGCAGTTACGGTGAGCAGGGCCTGGTGACCATGAAGCTGAACGGGCTCATCGACGCCGAGCGCCGAATCGACTTTGTGCTCGCGGTTGGCCCGGTCCCCATGATGCGCGCCGTCGCACGCATCACTGAACCCCTCGGCATCAAGACCATGGTGAGCCTCAACTCCATCATGGTGGACGGCACCGGAATGTGCGGCGGCTGCCGTGTGCTGCTCGGCGACAAGAGCAAGTTCGCCTGCGTCGACGGACCGGAGTTCGACGCTTCGCTGGTCAACTTTGAAGTCCTGATGCAGCGCAACGCCATGTATCGCGAAAAGGAGTGCCAGTCGCTCAAGTACCTCGAAGAACACAAGGATGAGGAACTGGCACAGGTTCGGGCGGACCTGGCCGCAAAGGAAAATGAAATTTCGCATCTGCTCGCGGGGTCGGGCGGTGAGGAGAAGCATTATGTCTGAGAGCAAGGTGCTTCCCACAAGCATGCGCAACATACTTCCGCTGAAAGAGCGGATGAGAATTCTGCGCACGCACATGTCCGAGGCCGATCCCACGGTGCGCAGCCGCAATTTTGAAGAAGTGAATCTGGGCCTGCCCCCGGCAGATGCGCTGACTGAAGCCTCGCGCTGCATCGAGTGCGCCAAGCCCGGCTGCGTCGTTCAATGTCCGGTAGGTGTAAAGATCAAAGACGTCGTAGCTCTCATTTGTGCCGGCGACTATCTGGCCGCCGCGGCCAAAATGCGCGAAGACAACGCGCTGCCCGCCATCACTGGCCGCGTTTGTCCGCAGGAAAATCAATGCGAGGGCGGATGCGTGCTCGGCAAGAAGGGCGCGCCCGTCGCCATTGGCAACCTGGAGCGCTTCATCGCCGACTTTGAGCGCAATAGCGGCCAGCTTGGCTTGCCCCCCATCGCACAGCCCACCGGCAAAAGCGTGGCCATTGTGGGTAGCGGCCCGGCCGGTCTTTCCGCTGCCGGCGATCTTATCCAGAAGGGCCACCGGGTGCGCGTCTTCGAGGCGCTGCACGAACTCGGCGGCGTTCTTGTTTACGGCATTCCTGAGTTTCGCCTGCCCAAGTCGATCGTCAAAGGCGAAGTGGACAACCTGCGCAGGATGGGCGTGGAGTTTGAAACCAACGTCGTGGTCGGCAAGAGCGTAACCATCGACGAGTTGATGCAGCACGAGCACTTCGATGCGGTCTTTGTCGCTACGGGCGCGGGGCTGCCGGTGTTTCTTAACGTTCCCGGCGAGCACTTCAACGGCGTGTACTCCGCCAACGAATTTCTCACACGCGTCAACCTGATGCGTGCCTACCAGGTCTCCGAGTACGATCAGCCGGTATACGATTGCCGCGATCGCGACGTGATCGTTGTGGGCGGCGGCAACACCGCCATGGACGCAGTCCGCACTGCGCGCCGGCTTGGTGCTCGCACGGCAACGCTGGTCTATCGCCGCTCCCAGGTCGAGATGCCCGCACGCCTCGAAGAAGTTCACCACGCGATTGAAGAAGGTATCGAATTCCGCATGTTGACCAACCCTGTCGAATTCATCGGTGATGAAAAAGGCTGGCTCACCGGCGCGCGATGCGTGCGCATGGAACTGGGAGAGCCCGACGCTGACGGACGCCGACGGCCCGTTCCCATTGCCGGCTCCGAGTATATTCTGCCCGCTCACGTGGTTATCATCGGCGTCGGGACCACCGCTAATCCGCTGATCCAGAGCACTACGCCGGAATTGAAGACGAACAAGTGGAACTACATTGTGGCCGATCCCGAGACCATGCGCACCTCCAAGCGCGGTGTATTTGCCGGCGGCGACATTGTCACCGGCGGCGCCACGGTGATCCTCGCCATGGGAGCCGGCCGCAAAGCCGCGGTTTCGGTTCATGAGTTCCTGACGACAGGTGTGTGGAAGACGACTTAGCTTTCAGCTTCTAGTTCCCGCTTCCAAAAAAAGAATGGGCGGCAAAGGTTTCGCCTTTGCCGCCGCCCTGTCCCTGGGTTGTCTTGAAGGTGTTACAGGTTTGCTTTACCTTGAAAAACCCCTACTGCAAAAGCTTGGTCACTT
>PKXI01000442.1:1173-8449 GCA_003133425.1 Acidobacteriaceae bacterium | reverse complement strand
CCCGGCCGAAAGCGCTCTAAAGCCCGTACACTTCGCCGGTAACCCCTGACGGAATTGCTTTCTTGCAGAATGCTCAATCTGCGAAGACTTCTTCCTGAACCTTGGCGTGCTCGATCAGGTGCACCGGATAATAAGCGTTGCGCGTGTACTGCTTCACCATGCGGTTGGTGTTGAAGTAGGAGCCGTTGAAGGCCAGCGTGTTGCGCATCAGGCGCGCCCACTTCTCCGGCGCGTCCCTGTAGAGCGGAACCACGGCGGTTTCGAGTTTGGCGTAAAGCGCGTTGGCTTCCTCTTGATCGTCGGCGCCGTCTTCGATGGCCCAGCCGGTCATGCCCTCAATGCAGCCCTCGATCCACCAGCCATCCAGAATCGACAGGCTCGGGACACCGTTCATGGCCGCCTTCATGCCACTGGTTCCTGAAGCTTCATAAGGCCGCTTGGGCGTGTTCACCCAGACGTCCACGCCGGCGGTGAGCAGTGCGCCCAGATCCCAGGCGTAGTTTTCGAGATAAACAATCCGCAGCAGGTCGCTGGAGAACTTGGCGGCGTCTTCGAAAACTTCCTGGATAAGCCGCTTGCCGGGCTCGTCCTGCGGGTGAGCCTTGCCGGCGTACAGAATCTGCATGCCTCCGGCGGCAGTGGCAATCTTGAGCAGCCGCTCGGGATCGGTGAACAGCAGGTTGGCGCGCTTGTAGGTAGCTGCGCGACGGGCAAAGCCCAGTGTGAGTACCCCTGGATTCAGCACCAGGCCTGTGCGTGAGCCAACCTCGGCAAGCAATGCTTCCTTGGCGCGGGCGTGCGCGGTCAGAATCTTCTTCTCGGGCAGATCGATGGCGTTACGCAGGTAGAGGTTGTCGCGACGCCAGGCGGGAATGAGCTCGTCGAGCATCTGCTGAATCGGTTCCGACATCCAGGTGGGCGCGTGAACGCCGTTGGTGATGTTGTCGATGGGAAACTCCGGAAACATTTCGCGCGAAACTTTGCCATGCTGCATGGCCACGCCGTTGGCATAGCGTGAAAAGCGCAGCGACAGCAGAGTCATGTTCAACAGCCCGTCGCGGAAACAGCCCTGCTTCTCAAGCCGCGCCGTTCGATCGCCGCCCAGAATACGAATAGACTGCTCGGTGGAGAAACGGTCGTGTCCGGCCGGAACTGGTGTGTGGGTGGTGAACACGCACTTGCGGCGTACTTGCTCGATATCCGCTTCAGTAGCAGCACCCAGAGGCCCGCCGCCCATCTGCCGCTCAAGCAGCGCCAGTGTCAGCAGCGCCGCATGGCCTTCGTTCATGTGATAGACGTTTACACGGTAGCCGAGCGCATGTGCCATGCGCGAGCCGCCCATGCCCAGCACAATCTCCTGCTGCAGCCGATAGTTGGTGTCGCCGCCGTAAAGATGATCGGTCAGTCCGCGGTCCCATCCCGAGTTGCCTTCGACATCAGTATCGAGCAGGTAGATGGGCACTGCGTGACCGGAGCGGCCCTGCATGTCATAACGCCAGGCGCGCAGGTTGACAACCCGGTCTTCCACTGAAACCGTGACGCGTGCCGCCTCTTCAGTGCAAAAGGCCTCCGGACTCCACGGCTGAATCTCTTCGCTCTGCATGCCGGTTTGGTCAAGATGCTGCTGGAAGTATCCCTTGCGATGCAGCAGCGTGAAGGCTATGAGCGGGATGCCGAGGTCGGCTGCGGAACGAAGCGTGTCTCCGGCCAGAACTCCAAGACCGCCGGAGTACGTTGGCATGCAGGGATGGATTGCAATCTCCATCGAAAAATACGCGACGTGCCCTGAACTGGGAAAGGTCTCGTAGGAAAACGGCTTTAGTATTGCCGGTTGCATCGGTTCTGTTTCTCCGTGCCGCATACACAGTTGGATGCGGCAATCTGGGGATAGAAATTCAAAGGAAGCCAACCAGGCCTGACTATCAACCCGGTCTTCGTTGGGCACAGCACCATCCGATTTTATCAAGGATCGGCTTAATGGACGCTTAAAGTGAGGGAAATCCTGTTACACGAATGGGTTACATCGCACACTTTCCGGTCAAAGGGCGCGCGTAAACGAGTTTAGTATGCATCGGTCCCTAACGCTGTTAAGCGGTTTCTAATCCAGCTTATGCGCCCCGTCTGACGCATGGCAGATGTGGATTTCCGGCACGATGCCGGTCTTGGCAGCGTAACGGGCCCCCAGCGCCTGGGCAAAAGCCGGAGCCTCGCTCTGCTGCACCAGATTGATGGTGCAACCGCCAAAGCCTCCGCCAGTAAGCCGCGCGCCGATCAGTCCCGGCAAATCCTGCGCCAGGGCAACCATGGTATCGGCCTCAACGCAACTGCCTTCGAAGTCCCCGCTGTAGCTGGCATGAGCCTCGGCCATCAGCCGGCCAAGCTCCTTCATATCGCCACGCAGCAGCGCCTCAGAAGCGGCTACAGTGCGCAGGTCTTCGTTGATCACGTGACGAGCACGCATCAGCGACTTGGGCGCCATTTCGTGGCCCCACTTTTCCAGGTCTTCGAGCGTTGCATCGCGCAGGAAAGGAACTCCCGGTCGGTGGCTGGCAATCACGGCGCATGCAGCTTCCGATTCGCGGCGGCGGGTCGGGTAGTCGCCGCCGGCGATGGAGTGCTTGACCATGGTGTTGGCGATAACCAGCGCCACGTTGGCGGGAATGGGCGCCAGCCGGTAGCTCAGATCGCGGCAATCCAGCAGCAGAGCGTGGTTCTCTTTGCCGTTGGCGGAGATGAACTGGTCCATGATGCCGCAGTTGGCGCCCACAAACTCGTTCTCGACGCGCTGACACAGCCTGGCCAGCACCGGACCCGGATAACTTGCGCCAATGAGCGACAGGACTGCCAGTGCTGTGACCACCTCAAGAGCAGCCGAGCTGGAAAGTCCCGAACCGAGTGGTACGTCGCCCCAAAGGCTCAGGCTGAAGCCGGCGATGTTGTGGCCTTCCCCACGGAGAATGGAAACCACGCCCATCGGATAGTCGGACCAGTGCTTGGAAGCGACCGGCGTCGCGGCGACATCAAAGGTCTTCTCTTCGCCGAAGTTCTCGGAATAGATGACGATCTTGCCGTCCGTGCGCGGCGAGATGCTGGCCAGGGTCGCGAAGTTGATGGCCACGGGCATGACAAATCCCTCGGCATAATCGGTGTGTTCGCCGATGAGGTTTACGCGGCCAGGCGCGACAAAGACGGCTGGCTTCGCGTTGAAGCGGGCTTGGTGCATGGAACGAAGGACGGCAGGATCGTGCATTCTAGTCAAAACCTCGCAATTGAATTCAAAGCTCTATTACAACGCCCTGGGACGGCGGGAATGAGTATCGGCAAGCGATGTTCCACCGCAATGAGAACGTTTTCTTGTCTGACCCGGCTCATATCCGTTTTGACCATCCGCTCTACTTTCCTAATGTGTCGGCGCAAGCCGCTGTGAATCTTTCCCAGATGCGGTCAAGCCACGCCTGGTGCTCCGGCTTCATCAGTACCGAGCGCAGGCAGGTAACCAGACCGGCCTCAGCTCCGTTTGCATCTGCCCCGGCAGGCACAAACCAGGATAGCGGCAATTGTACAAGAGCAAGGTGCAGGTCCCGCGCGGAGCAGGCAGCAAAAACATCCTGAGCCAGTTGCGACGATTGTTCCGGGGTGCCGGCCTTCAGCTTCCACACCACGATGTCGAGCTCTGGAGCGCCTGCGGCGAGCGGCTGGAAGCGAGCGTCTTCATGCAGACGCCGGTCCAGCTCCAGAGCGGCTGCCCGGCCCTGCCGGAGACCCTGCGCAAACTCTCCGTTGGGCGTGAGCGGTAATAGCTGTTGCGTGGCCCACAAAGCCACCGCCGCCGCGCCGGCCCGCGAACACTCCAGGCTGATTTCGCCCAGGTGCAATTGCTTCGAAGTGAAGTAGGTGTACGGCGAATCGTGCTTGTAGAAGCGCCCCACCGACGGGTCGCGGAAAAGCACACACCCGCATCCGTAGGGTTGCAGACCATGCTTGTGAGGATCGATCACGATGGAGTCGGCGTGGCCGATGGCCGAAAAAGCGCGGCGGCCCGGCTCGTCAAGCGCGGCGGAAATGAGCGTGAAATAGCCACCGTACGCTGCATCCACGTGGACCCGGAAGCCATAACGCTCCCGAAGCACCAGGATCTCGTCCAGCGGGTCCACGGCGCCGATGGCCGTGGTGCCCAGCGTGGCCACCACCGTACCAACATCGCCTTTGCGCAGTTCGGTTTCGAGGGCTTCCATACTCATGCGCCCGCTGTTGTCGGCTGGAATCTCCGCGTACTCCAGCTTGAGCACCGCCGAAATGCGCCGGTGAGTGTAGTGCGCTTGCTCGGACCCAACAATTCGGCTGCCAGGCTTCGACTGCCCTGCGGCCCACAGCGCTTCGAGATTGGCGAGAGTGCCGCTGGAGGTGAGGTGCCCCAAATATTCCGTCCAGCCGAAAATGGAGGCGATTTGGCCAACAGCCTCGATCTCCATCTCCGAGCTGGCCCGTCCGCCGTCCCTGGCGTGGTTGTTGGGGTTAATGTTCATAGCCAGCGCGTAGGCTGCGCGAGCCAGCGGATGGGGCGGCTTGAGCATCTGCCCGGCATAAAGAGGATGGAAGTAGGGGTAGTTGTCACCGAGCCGGTTCGCAACGGCTGCCAGGACTTGCGCAGTCGCCTCCTGATCGAATTTTTGCGTGAATTCCGGAAGAGCCGCAAACTCCGCCTCCAGCAACTCGGTAGCGCGGGATAAAAGGGCGGGTACAGGATCGTGCGGCATGGCGGTCTCTCACAGTATCACATACTGGGCGGAGATTCTAACTCTATATTGATCAATTGGTTATGAACTATTAGTCACGGAATTTGCAGTCGCACAATGGCACGATGAACAAGAATTCATAGACCGATTTTTCACAGCAATGATACACTACCGCCAGCGTTAGAACTGAACCGGGCGTGAGCAGTAACTCGCCCAACCAAGCAAGATTCTGCCAGTGGTCGCTCCGATTCATCCAGCGCAATCCAATCCAGGAAATACGAAGAAAATGGAACAAGGTACTGTGAAGTGGTTTAATGACGCGAAAGGCTTCGGCTTTATTTCGCGCCAGAACGGCGAAGATGTGTTCGTGCACTACTCTGCAATCAACTCCAGCGGTTTCAAGAGTTTGCAAGAAGGTCAAGCCGTGCAGTTCAACGTGGTGAAGGGGCCCAAGGGCTGGCAGGCTGCGGACGTACAACCGCTCTAAGCCTGATGGCCGGATTCCGGCAGAATCTAGCAAACACGGGTGAGGGCTGGGAGCGATTCCGGCCCTTGGCTGGCTATTCTGGATGCTGTAGATAAGATCGCTTGGCTGCGCCGGCGAGATCACTATTTTAGTGGCCGAAATTCCGGGTTCAACCGCCAGAAAGCGGCATTCAAGACGACTGCGAAAGTGACCCAGGCCAGGTAAGGCACCATTAGCACCCCCGCCACCTGCAAGACCCTGCCAAACACCAGCGTCGTGGATGCAATTGCGATCCAAAGCAGGACCACCTCTGCCAGTGCAGCCCCGATGGCGTGCTGGCGAAAGAAGATCCACGTCCAGGCAAGATTAAATCCCAGTTGCACCGTAAACAGGGCCAGAGCCTCGGTGCGCAGGATCGAAGGTTCCGTGAGCCACACTTGCCACGCGGACACGGTCATCAGCGTGTAGAGAACGGTCCAGACTGGCCCGAACACCCAGGTAGGTGGAGCGATCCTGGGCACGACCAGGGTGCGATACCATCCCGCCACCTCGTCTGCCGCCCAATCCGCACTGATCCCGGCCACTGCGAAGCAAATCCCGCCCCAGATCAATAACGATAGAAGGTGCATTGCATCTCTTTCTTCTCTCCCCGCTCAGGGTGATTTGCTTACCCGAACGGCGCTTTTGGCTCTTTATCTGCCGGCGGCACTCATCCTGGTCATATTTCGGCCGATAACCTTCTTGAAATCCAGAAAGGTGGCACCGTGGCTGCAATCAGCTCTGCCAACCCCGCTGCATCAGGAACCAACACGGCTACTGCTGCAACCCAGATTCGTCCGGCCGCCGTTGCCGGCGCAGGAGCTGCCGCAGTCGAACCCGCGGCGACCCTCAAGAGCGATACGGTAAAACTCTCCCTCGCTGCCAACATCATGTTGCTGCATCACCAGGGCATGTCTCCCTCCGGCATTGCCGCAACACTCGGCGTTTCCGTCAAGGAGGTGGATGGATACATCCCAGTCTCCACCTCATCTGCTGCAACTGCGGCCCCGGCCATTCCCCCTTCTCCGGGCAAGTCAACCGAGGTCACAACTGCCGTGCCGATTGAATCCCCCGCCGAGCAGGGTTCTTCGACTCCGGCGCCGCCACCTGACGCAGGCACTCAGAAAGTCCCTGCGTCTGCGCCGGCGTCGGGATCGTCAACGGCCTCCGGAGCGGCATAGCTTGCTGCCTGTTCGCCGGAAATGCTCGTCACAAAAAGACTGATGCCGCCCGCGATGACCCTACAGCATTTTCGAGTTGAGTGTTAACACNNTAAACACCCCGGCCGAAAGCGCCCTAAACGGCGAAATCGCAGGGTGGCACCTGAAGTTATGGCCCATATTCGGAGTTTGCTCTCGCATTCGTAAGCTACCAAGAGAGCCCTCAGAAAGAATTGCCTTCGGCAGTGCTCATAGCCTGGTCTATCCGGCTGATGCTGCTTGCCCTCAAACCCGGCCTGTCTTGCACAATCGCAGCTGCCGCATCCCGGTGCACTGCTCACTGTGCAAAGCTGCAGAAGCCTCCCTGCCTGAACCAGCGCATTGTGCTTGCGCGAAGGACCGCGCTTGCNNTAGGATGCAGCGTATTCAGAGGCAAGCACGCATGGACTGGACAAGGTTCGTCACAATCGTCGCCTGCGCAGGTGTCGCATCATCGCTTAGCGACTGGTTCTTCGCCGGCGATTGGATTCACAAGCGCTTTACGTACCCCGAAATCTGGCGCAAGGCTTCAGAAGGCAGAGCAACCGCAGTTGCTGCCTTGCTGCCCTATGTGACCTGCGCCGTCTTTGCATACACGGCCAACCGGCTTGATCTTGCCACCGTGCATAGTACGGTCAAGCTAGCTGTTGCGGTCTGGGTAATCGGCCCGTTACCGCTGATCCTGACCAACGCCGCATTTATAAAAATGCACCGGGTCTTTGTGATCTCTTACGCGATCGGCTGGCTCGTCAAGCTCATGATCGTTGCTGTGCTTGTCGGCCGGTTCCTCCGCTAAAAAGTGCGAAACTCTAGAACTACAGCATTTTCGAGTTGAG
>PKXI01000442.1:306-1160 GCA_003133425.1 Acidobacteriaceae bacterium | reverse complement strand
TCCACTCTGGAACCGGAAAGCTCTCCTTGGGATGTGCCTCCGGCCCTGGCCCGTCACGGTGATGACGGCGAAGCGTCTCCTGAATTTCGTGCAAAGCCGCCATGCGCTCAGCGCGCGACTGACGATCCCAAAACATCACAAAACCTTGTCCGCACACACAGCAATGGGTCTCTGCGTTGCCATTTGTGCTCTTGCAGAGTACTTGCATGTCGACCTCATCCGTGGCNNGACCATATTGCGCATTTGATATTGGTGAACATTCCACCATCGCACCAACATATGAGCCGTTCGGGGCAGCATCCTATCCCCATTTCGGGGGAGGGCCGGCACCCTCTGCCTTTTTCTTGCGGGCGGTGTCTCTGACGGGTCCGCACCCCAGGGGACGTGCCATTCCGGGAACTGCGCGGAGCTACTTTTACTTGCGGAAAGAGCTGCCCGACGGCAGAGGCCTCGATGTACAGCAATTGGAGAGCCGCTGTATCCTCAATGTGTTGGCCGTGTTTTTTCCTTTCGCGGCCCCAATGGACTCCAACCAATTATGAGCAACCAGACAATTGCCGTACACCTGCCCGACGGCGCCATTCGCGAAGTGCCAGCCGGAACGACACCCTTCGAGATCGCCAACGCTATTTCACCGCGCCTGGCCGCGGCCTCCGTGGTTGCACGGCTCACCCCGGTTACGGGCGCAGCGCTGAAGTCGACCACCGGCGAAGAGCCCTCGGAGGCCGAGATGTATTCGGCCGAGGATGCAGCCGCTCCCCGCCTTGTGGACCTATCAACCCCGCTTACGGCTGATACACGTCTTGAGCTCGTCAAGGAGAATGACCCTGAAGCGCTCAAGGTCGTCCGCCACT
>PKXI01000442.1:0-284 GCA_003133425.1 Acidobacteriaceae bacterium | reverse complement strand
CGAGGTGATCGCGCGCGACGAAAGGTTTGTACACGAATTTGCTCCAAGGGATAAGAGCCTGGAAGACTTTGAGAGAGACGGCGACTTCATGAAGACTCACTTCGTGACCAAGTTCACGGAGCCGGGCTCCGATGTCAGCTTCTATCGCAACGGCAAGTTCGTCGACTTCTGCCGTGGCCCGCATGTGCCTTCGACTGGCCGTGTTAAGGCAGTCAAGGTCACGACCCTGGCCGGTGCCTACTGGCTCGGAGACGAAAAGAACCCGCAATTGCAGCGCATCTACG
>PKXI01000438.1 GCA_003133425.1 Acidobacteriaceae bacterium | reverse complement strand
ATGGTGTAGAAGATGAGTTTGGGGCTATCACCCCGACACGGTGAGGGTATGGTTCCGTAATGAGCCAGGCTGTCTGGTCGAGCGTCACCCCGAGACTTGCCACGGCGGCAGGGGGTACACCAGCATCCGTATCCCCCAGAGTGTTGCGGAGAGTGTCTACGCCCGACACTGCTCCCGTCCAGTCAGACCATCCCCTAGAAGGTCCCACCCATAGCGACCATGTACCCTTTGTGGTGCTCCCGCAACTGCAGTTTGCGTGCGGTGACCCACTTGGAGTAATGCTTCTCGGTCACCTTGATGGACTCGTGTGTCAGGAGACGCGACACCTCTTCCAGGGGGCAGCCAGCCAACAGCAATTGAACCGCAAAGGTGTCGCGCAGCATATGGCTGTGGAACCGCATCGGCTTACCCTCCTCGTCCAAGAAGCTGAGGTACTTGTTGTTGAGAGCGCGGATGCGTCTCAGCCATGTTGCCCGAAGGCTCTCGAGAGTACATGCTCCCGACCAGAAGTAGTGTTTGACCGACGCACCGTGGCCGGGCTTCAGGGCTGCCAGCGCCTCCAGCACCACACGAGGTAACTCAATTACAACCTCGGCTCCGGTCTTGAGGGTCTTGAGGCTGAGGACTCCGTCAACCACAGCGGTCCGGGGAAGCAGGAGGACATCGATAATGCGCAGACCGACCCAGCGTTGGACGAGGAATATGGCACGGAGTTCGGCCCCAAACTTGTCGTAGTCACGCCGGGTACCTTTGTCGTAGGCGTATGTGGCCGCCAGCAACTCATCAAACTGCACCAGCGTGAGGGGCATTGTCTCTTCGGGGTCCGACACGATCCTCCCCATGGATGAGGCAGGGTTCCAGGGGATCTTCCTTAAGTCCGTCCCCCACTTGAAGAATGCCTTCAGCCTGCCCTGCGTTTGTTTCTGGGTGGTAGGATTTAATTTGTCATCCTGACAAGCAGCATCGAGGCCCCACTCGCTGCGCCATTTGTCGAGATGGTCGGGGGTCACATCTTGCAGCCGGGTGATGCCATTTTTCTCCGCCCACCGCACTACTTTTTTGATGAATGACCGGTAGACCTTGGAGGTCGATTGCGTTTGCCACTTGAATCCCCCGAACCACTGACCAAGGGCGTCCTCGATGGTTTCAGCGCTGGCTTCGACCTGGCCGGCGATCCTTCTTTTTTCGGCCTCAACCGGGTCCAGTCTTATCCGCTCCGCAAGTGCCGCCCGCTCGGCTTCCTTCCAGGATTTTGTCTTGGCGGTGACCCGACGCCCTTGCCCCCCTTCATATATGTAGAGCCATTTTCGACAGCGACACCCCCGATGGTTGCGATCCAGCTTGCCGTTCTCTTTCTCGCACTCCTTGGAGTGCCGCACAAACACCGTTACGGTCGTAACCTGATTCAGGTCGTTTGCCATGATAGGCGAATAATACACGGAAATTTTTCACTTGTACAATCCTTGTACAAAATTTACGTAATGGGCGTGACACATGCGTAAAAATTGGGGTTTTGGAGATCTACTCCACATCAAACCGATGTCGATGCTCTCGCTAGAAGCTGGTGAACAGGGCGAACACACTCTGAAACGTTCGCTTGGCGCAATGAACCTACTCACCCTGGGCATTGGCGCCATCATCGGTGCCGGCATTTTTGTGCTGACCGGTCAGGCGGCGGCCCTGCACGCGGGCCCCGCTGTGGCTCTGAGCTTTGTGCTGGCCGGCATTACCTGTGCATTTGCGGGCCTATGTTATGCCGAGTTCGCATCTATAATTCCGATTGCCGGCTCTGCCTACACGTACGGCTACGCCACGCTGGGCGAGTTTGTAGCATGGATCATCGGATGGGACCTCGGTCTCGAGTATGGCTTTGGCGCGGCGACTGTGGCCTCGGGTTGGTCTGGGTACTTCAACAGCTTGCTGCAGCAGTTTCACATTTACCTGCCGCCGCGGCTGACGGCAACGCCAGGCACCGTGCTGGTTTTCTTCCACGAGCAATGGATGCCTTTGATGTCGCTCCCTCCAGGAACGGATCCTGCAGGGCTGCCGCACGTGACCGCACTTTTCAACCTGGTTGCAATTCTGGCCATACTGGTGGTGACCGCCGTTCTGGTTATCGGCATCAAGGAATCGGCCAACTTGAACTCCGCGATTGTTGTTGTCAAGTTGGGCGTTGTGGGCGTCTTCCTAGTTCTCGGAACCTTTTTCCTGATCAAGCATCCGGAACTGGCGCGGCTCAACTGGCATCCGTTTATTCCGCCGGGAGATGGACACGGCAACTTTGGATGGGGTGGCATTGCCAGGGGCGCGGGCTCGATTTTCTTTGCATACATCGGCTTTGATGCTGTGTCGACCGCTGCCCAGGAGGCAAAGAATCCGCAGCGGGATATGCCCTTCGGCATCCTCGGTTCGCTGGTGATCTGCACCGTCCTCTACATCATGGTTTCGACGGTGCTGACGGGCCTTGTGAACTACAAGTCGCTGAATGTGGCCGCGCCTGTGGCGCTGGGCATTGATGTGACCGGCGTGAGTTGGGGCTCGCTGCTCGTGAAGATCGGTGCGGTGTTCGGGCTGGGGACCGTGATGCTGGTCATGTTGCTTGGCCAGTCGCGTGTTTTCTTCTCGATGTCCCGTGACGGCTTGCTGCCCAAATGGGCCTCGGCGATCCATCCTAAGTTTCGCACACCTTGGATTTCGACCATTGCGGTTGGTGTAGTGGTCGCCATACTGCCAGCATTTCTGCCCGTTGCGCGGCTCGCGGAACTGGTCAACATAGGCACGTTGCTTGCCTTCACAATCGTGTGTGCGGGCACCTGGGTTTTGCGGGTGCGCCATCCTGACATGCACCGGCCTTTCAAGACTCCCTTCGTTCCCCTCGTGCCCATCCTGGGAATGATCACGGCCGTTTATTTGATGTCGACGCTTCCTGCGATTACCTGGACGGTGATGGTGTGCTGGCTGCTGGTTGGACTGGTAATTTACTTCGGCTACTCGATCCATCACAGCAAGGTACAGAAGCTGGCAAAGGCGGCTGAAGGAGACTGAGCGCATTAGAACTCGCTGCAAAAAGAACGGCCTCCCATGCAGGAGGCCGTTTCAATTTCTGGAACCGATCTTAAATCGGCTTACGCGGTTGTCTTGGCACAGAATTCGTCGAAGGCGCGGGCCAGTTCGCTGGCAATCTGCTGCGCTGTGGACTGCTCGATCACGAAGCGCTGCATAAGGTAGACCAGCTTGCCATCGCGCAGGATAGCGACAGCAGGGGAAGTGGGAGGGTTGCCTTCAAAGTAGCTGCGGGCGCGCTCGGTGGCTTCGCGGTCCTGGCCAGCGAAGACGGTAATCTTTTGGTCCGGGAGGTTGGTGGAGTTGCCAAGAGCCAACCGCACGCCTGGGCGCATTTTGCCGGCCGCACAGCCGCAGATTGAATTCACGACGAGCAGCGTAGTGCCAGGCAGGGCGAGAGCCGCGTCGACGTCCTCGGCCGTCCGGGTTTCATTGATACCGGCGCGCACCAGTTCTTCGCGCATCGGGATTACCATCAGTTCTGGATACATGTTTGCCTCCGGCAGGGAAGTTGCCTGTAACTATTCTATCGTCAAACCCCGTGGTGTGGGATTTATCCGATGCACATGTTAGAAAATCAGCCGCTTGCGCCGTTCACGACCTTCGGGATCGGTGGGCCCGCTCGCTGGTTTGTCGAGGCTGTGAGCGAGGACGAGATTGCCGAAGCTTCCGCGTGGGCGGCGGAACAGGGGGCAGCCCTGTTTGTGCTTGGTGGCGGCAGCAACCTGCTTGTCTCCGATAGAGGATTCGATGGGCTGGTGTTGCACGTGGGATTGCGCGGCGTCGAATCGGTGGATGATTCAAGGCAGAGGACCTATCAGGTTGCCGCAGGCGAGGATTGGGACGGCTTTGTCGAGCGTGTAGTAACGGAAAACTGCGCTGGCTTAGAGTGCCTGGCCGGCATTCCCGGCACAGTGGGCGGCACACCGGTTCAAAATGTGGGCGCGTATGGGCAGGAGGCTGCTTCTGCAATCGAGTTGGTTCGCGCGTTCGATCTCGAACAGCGCGCCTTTGTTGAGTTCACAGCCGGTGAATGCGGCTTCGAATATCGCCGCAGCCGGTTCAACTCGATCGACCGTGGTCGGTACATCGTTACGCGTGTTGACTACCGGCTGACTCATGGCGGCGCGCCTACGTTGCGCTATGCGGATTTACAAAGGGCGATTGAGGAAGATGGGGAAGATGGCAGAGAACCCAGTCTTGTCGAGGTGGCTGCGGCGGTACGCAACGTTCGCGAATCAAAGGGAATGCTGTTGGTGGAGGGCGATCCTGATTGCCGCAGCGCTGGCAGCTTCTTCAAGAATCCAGTGGTCACGGAAGAACGCGTGCAGCAGATTGCGCGAACAATCGCAAAGCAGCCGCCACGATTTCCCGCTGGGCCGGGGCAGGTTAAATTGCCGGCGGCATGGCTGATTGAACAGGCTGGTTTTCCGAAAGGGTATGTGCTGGGAGCGGCGGGGATATCTTCGCGCCACACGCTGGCTCTCATCAATCGCGGCGGGGCTACTTCGGAAGCGATTCTCGAATTAGCCGGTCAAATTGCGGCCGCCGTAGATGCGCAATTTGGAATCAGCCTGGAAATGGAGCCGGTGATGGTGGGGTTCTAGGGAGTCTTCAGGCGACGGGCGATTCTTTCGCGCTCACCCTGGAGAACTTCAGCAGCCGGTCCAACTGCGGCAAGATGACCCTCTCGTAACAACGCTACTTCGGCACCGGTGGAGAACGCGTCGGTGGCATCGTGGGTTGCGAGGACAGTTTGAACGCTGTTTGCGCGGAGCCAGACTTGGAGCCGGTCTACGAGAGCGTCGCTGGCGGTGCCGTCGAGTGCGGAGAATGGCTCGTCTAGAAGCAGCAGGCGGGGGGCCGGTGCCAGGGCTCGTGCTAGCGCTACTCTCTGCGCCTGGCCGCCGGAGAGGTCCTGTGGACGGCGATTGACGAGACCAGTTGCGTCCACGAGTTCCAACATCTCGGCAACGCGGGTTGCGCGGATGTTTCGGTCAAGACCGGCGAGTCCGTAGGCGACATTCGCTTCGACGCTGAGGTGAGGGAAGAGGGAAGCATGCTGGGCGACGAGCCCGGTTTGGCGCCTGCCCGGCTTCAGCCACTTGCCGCTCGCAGAATCGGTCAGCAAACGGCCATCAAGGGCAATCCGCGCATTTGCAGTCTCTCCGCGCGCGTTTCTGTCGAGGCCGGCCAACAGACGCAGCAACGTGCTCTTGCCCGCGCCGGAGTGACCGAAGATCACGGTCCAATCAGACGCGAGGCGGCATTCTACTTCCAGGTGGAAGCTGCCTCGCCGCGCGTTGAGTGCCAGTTCAAGCACGGCGGCCTCCGCGAATTTGACCAGTGAGGTATATAGCTGCCAGCGCGACTATGCTCAGTCCAAGCAGGATGGCTGCTGTGCGGTTGGCGGCAGCGTAGTCAAAGTTCTCCACTTGGTTGTAGAGCACGATGGAGAGGGTGCGCGTGGCTCCGGGGATGTCGCCGCCAAGCATGAGCACCACACCGAATTCGCCCACGGTATGCAGAAAACTGAGCACTGCCGAAGCTACCAGCGAGCGGCGTGCCAGCGGAACCAGCAGCGTGAATACAACACGTGCGGAACCGGCGCCGAGCAGGCGTGCTCCGTCCACCAGCGCTGGCTCAATGGCCGCAAACCCTGCTACCAGCGGCTGGACCGCGAAGGGGAGGCTGTAGATCACCGATCCGACTACGAGGCCGCTGAATGAGAAGGCTAGTGGGTGACCGAGAAGTGCCGTGATGCAGCGGCCAACGGCGGTGCGAGGGCCAAGGAGAACCAGCAGAAAGAAACCGAGCACTGTGGGCGGCAGGACCAGCGGTAGCGCGGCAAGTGCCTCAACAGCTGCCAGCCAGCGACCGCGACCCAATACCAGCAGTGCCGCCAGCGGCACTGCCACGGCGAGCAGGATCGCGGTTGTTACCGTTGCCAGTCTGAGGGTAAGGGCGAGCGCTTGCCAGTCCATGATTTCCAATAAAGCGGTTCCGGTTGAGTTTCGTTGGCTCCCACATTCTTCGCAAAGTGCGCGAAAAGAAGGAGGCACCCAGACTCAGTTTACTGAACGGGCGTGAGGCCGCTTTTGGCAAGCTGAGCTTGAACCGGTGGCGAAAGCAGGTAGTTGAGAAGTTTGTTTGCAGCCGCGCGCTGCGTTGTCTTGCTCACGATGATTGCGCCTTGCTCGATCGGCGGGTAGAGGTCGCGCGGGATGACGAAGTAGTTTCCGTCGGTTGCCATGTGCGCTGTAAGCGCGGATGTGAGTGAGACGAGGCCTGCGTCGGCGTTGCCTGAGTCAACAAATTGCGCGGCCTGGGCAATGTTCTCGGCGGTTGCAAGTCGAGGCTTGAGGGCATCGTAAAGGTTGAGTTTGGTGAGTGCGGCTAACGCAGCTCGTCCGTAAGGGGCGCGCTCAGGATTAGCGATGGCCAGCCGTTTGAGGCCGGGGTTGCGGAGCAGATCGAGCGATGGCGGCGGCAGGGGTGAGTCCTTGCGCGCCCACAGGACCAACGTACCTTTGGCGTAGGTGATGGGTGTTGACGAACCTGGGGCGTCCGCGAGCCGGGCGTCGATGAGGCGCTTGGGATAGCTCAGATCTGCCGACAGGAATAGATCGAAGGGAGCGCCGTTCATTATTTGCGTGGTGAGCATTGCGGAAGCCTGGTAGGTGGCTTCGGCGTGAATGCCCGTTGCCTGGTGGAACTGATCGAGGATCGGCGGCAGAACGGGTTCCAGATCGGCGGCCGCTGCCACCCTTAGAGGCGTCTGCCCGTGAATCGGCATGATGAGAGCCAATCCAAGCAGAGCAGGGAAAAATCTCTTCGGTATCAAGGCGCTTTGGTCTCCATGCGCTGCAAAAATCCGTCCACGCTGGTAGGCTAACACCAGGCATGAACGACAATTTGCACCAGTTACGCTGTTTTGGCTGCGGGGCTCGGATTGCGGGCGCCGATGCGCTGCCCGACTTCCGGTGCGCAGTCTGCGGGGACCTTTTTGAAGTGGAATACCCGGGCTGGAGCCAGCGCCGCGGCCCGGACCGTCCCAACCCCGGCGCGCTGAAGTGGCTGTGGCGGGAACGGAAGAGTTCGACCGAGGCGCTGGACCACTCCGGCGTATGGCGCTTCCGCGAACTGCTGCCAATTCTTGACAGCTTTGGCAACGCAATCACGCTTTTTGAAGGCAATACTCCGCTTTACCATTTGCCGCGGGCTTCGAAGGCTCTTGGCATCGACCAGCTGTTTGCCAAGCATCAGGGCATGAACCCAACCGGCTCATTCAAGGACACCGGCATGACTTCGGCCATGAGCGTTGCGCGTGAACGGGGATTCGAATGGGTGGCGTGCGCGTCTACGGGGAATACGTCGGCCGCCATGGCTGCATATGCCGCTCGTGCCGGCCTGCGCAGCCTTGTACTGATTCCCGATGGCAAGATCGCTTGGGGCAAGCTCTCACAAGCCATGGATTACGGTGCTATCACCTGCCAGTTGAAGACTGATTTCGATGGCTGCCTCACGCTGCTGACGCAGATCGTGAAAGAAGCGCCAATCTATTTGCTCAACTCTGTGAATCCCTACCGGCTTGAGGGGCAAAAAACGCCCGCATTCGAAATTGCCGAGGCCTTTGACTGGAATGTTCCTGACCACCTGATTGTTCCCGGTGGCAATCTCGGCAACAGCTCGGCTTTGGGCAAGGGCTTCCGCGAACTGCACGAACTGGGCCTGGTGGCGCGCGTTCCACGCATCTCTGTAATCCAGGCTGAGGGCGCCAATCCACTGGTCCGCAGCCTCGCAGTCACTCACGGGGCGTCTCTGGAGCCAGTTGAGGCGCACACGCGTGCTACGGCCATCCGCATCGGCAATCCCGCGTCGTGGCGCAAGGCCGCCCGCGTTATTCAGGACACCGGCGGCTGGTGCCTGGATGTAACTGAGGCTGAGATCGCCATTGCCAAGGCCGNNAGCCCGCCTCCGCCGTGACCCTCGCGGGGCTTAAAAAGTTGCGCGCACAAGGCGTGGTCGCGTCGAACGAGACGGTTGTGCTTGTGCTTACCGGCCACACCCTCAAGGACGCGGATTACACCATCGATTTCCATCGCGGAACGCTTCTGACGGATGAAGAAAAGACCGGCAGGGAGGCGGAGATCGACGCCCTGCGCCGCAATGCGGTGGTCGTGGATGCCACGCCAGCCGCGGTGTTGGCCACGCTGAAGGGCAAAGTGGGATGAACGACCCTCAAAAGCCATCTGCCGGAAGACTCCGGCTGCGCCTGCCGGCAACCTCCGCAAATCTCGGCCCCGGGTTTGACGCGGTCGCTGTGGCGCTCGATTTTTATCTTGAGCTTGAAGCTGAACCTGCGGCCGAGTTTTCGATTGCCGCTAGCGGCCGTAATGCCAATCGGTGCTGCCGCATCGAAGACAACCTCATCCTTGAGACCTACAAGGGGCTGCTGGCGAGTAACGACCGGCCGATTGTGCCCTTGTCGATTCAGATGCGCAACGGCATTCCTTTAGCCATGGGCTGCGGATCATCGGCTGCAGGACGTCTCGCCGCTATCGCCCTGGCAGTTCACTTTGGCCAGCTCACGTGGGACACAGAACGCATCCTATACGAGGCCTTCCTGCTTGAAGGCCACCCCGATAACGTTGCGGCTTGCTGGCTGGGCGGGTTCGCGGCTGCGGCCTGCGAAGGGAATGCAGTGCGCGCGGTGAAGGTGGCTCCGCCTGCCGAGTGGCGAGCTATCGTGGTTCTTCCTGCAGACCCGCTGCCCACAAGCAAAGCCCGCGCTGTGCTTCCAGCCAGTTACCCGCTCGGCGATGTGGTTGCCAACATTCAGTCTGTTGCCATGCTCGGACTCGCCTTCGCCCAGGCCCGGGGGGACCTGCTGCGCATTGCCATGAACGACCGCATTCATCAACCCTATCGCGCGCCAATCTGCCCGCAATTGCCGCTCATGCTGCCCTTGGTTGGAGGGCACGGAATTCTAGGTGCTGCGCTCAGCGGCGCCGGACCTGCCGTTCTGGTCGTCGTCGAGAGTGAGAAGAGCCTGGAGCAAGCATCGGTGGCAATTCTCAATGCGTTAAGCAGCACCCAGGAAGCGGAGCTTCTGGTGTGTCGATTTGTAGAGTCCGGGGCCAGTCAGTTCATTGCGTCGGGCGGGGCGTGAAGCCCTAAAGTCAAATAACCTGTGCAACACAAAAAGCGTCGGCAAGGAAGGTTATTAGTGGGTAAACTTTGCCTCTCGACCCGTAACTTTCTGGATAGTCATCACTTTTTTAGTTACCAACAGGATTACCGAAGATCTCTTGCTATTTATCTGATCTACACCTAAATTCGCACCGTGGGCAGTTCTGGGGGAGGGCTGCTCTAGCGCCCGTGGTCCTTTCAGGATCCGGGCGCTTCTGTTTGTTTGCAGCAAGGGACAGTCGTTCCGTAAGCTGAATGAATCAAATCATTTAGGACAACCTGCACCTGCGCCCCGGTAAGGCTCAGTTTATGCGCTGTGAGCAGCCTGCGACTTTGCTGAGGCCTATTGCATCTTATTGATATACGGTTTCCTGTACACTTCAAGCAGTGTAGTTCCGCAAGGAGAATCATGGCTGGATTGGGAGTTCTTGAAGTAAGTGATGCAACGTTTGACGAGGAAGTTCTGCGCAGTGAGCAGCCTGTTCTCGTGGATTTTTGGGCTGTTTGGTGCGGTCCCTGCAAGGCTATTGCGCCGATCGTTGATGGTGTGGCAGCAACCTACGCAGGCAAGCTCAAGGTTGCCAAGGTTAACGTCGATCAGAATGGCGCCACGCCGTCGCGTTACGGGATTCGCGGCATTCCTGCACTGCTGTTCTTCAAGGGCGGCAAGGTCACCGATCAGATTGTCGGATACGTGCCGCAGGATGTAATTGAAGAGAAGGTCCAGCGCCTGCTGGCGTAAGCCTGCTTCGCAGAATCAGTACGAAGATCGGATGCAAGAATCGCGACCAGGGCCCGGCGAGTGCGTCGGGTCTTGCGTTATTTGTATCGTTGAAACTGCGATTGAGTGTACTCGCACGAGCTACGCCCCACCCCGAAACTGAATAATGCGCCTCCGGTCGCGCTTGGAAGGTCTGCGATCAGGCAGAGGCGCGTATTGCTCCATAGCCTTTCGTTCTTCGGCAAGCTTTAGCCGTGCCTCGCGACTGGCTTGGGTCTCGCGGTAGAGTGTTTGCGCAACCGCGGCAGGTCCGCGCATCTGGCTCAGCAGCAAAACCTCGATCTGAAAGATGCCGCCTTCATTTTCCACTCGCAGCATGTCGCCGACATGAACGTCGCGGGCCGGCTTGGCCTTCACTTCGCTGGAGTAAATTCGGCCCAGGTCGCATGCCTTGCTGGCCAGTGCGCGCGTTTTGAAGAACCGCGCCGCCCACAGCCACTTGTCCATTCGCACGATTGGCCGCTCTGCTGTCATGAGTCTATTTTCGTACAGGGGATTGAGTTGATGCTACTCAGGTCCTTCTAAGAATTCATGTGCCGACGTAGCTGGCCCCGAAAACCGCTGCGGGTTTAGAGTCGAATTATTTCTTACACCGTCTGGATACAGCAAAAAAGAGTCTCCCGCCCGTAGCGGATACAACACCCTGACAGCCTACGACGCAGTCAGCGCGCTTGAGGCGGCCCTTTTGCACCCTCCGGAGGTTCTGGTTAGCGATGTCATACTGCCAGGAATGAGAGGCATTGAGCTCGTCATCAGCATGCGGCGAATCTTCCCGGATTGCAAGGTGATCCTGTTTTCAGGCAATGCCGCCACCTCTTCCTTGCTTGCGTCTGCCACGCGCGCAGGGCACGACTTTGCATTGCTGAACAAACCGGTGCATCCGCCAGAGATGCTTTCGCAAATACCTGAATGCATGCAGCCGCAAGCGGGGGCGCGCGCCAGCTAAGGGCAGGATTGGTTTGTGGCATTCCGGACATTGGTGGTTGGATGACGCGGTGGACGTCGCCGGGACGGCTCAACGGAAGGCCAGCGCTGCCTTTCTGTTTCGTGTTCACCGGTCTAGATCGGAGGGCTTGTGCTTTGCGGAGTTGGAGCGCCGTAGAGCCTACGCACCAGCCAGAGCACTGGAAGCCCGAGCAGGATCAGCGCTGTGCCAAGCAACGAGCCTTTCAGGTTACTCACGTAGCTTTCAACCAGCACAACGGCGGCACACACGACAAAAATTGCAGGCAGCAAGGGGTAGCCCCACACCTTGTAGGGTCGGACTGCATCGGGGCGCTTGCGACGGTAAACAAACACACTGCTGGCCGTGAGCATGTAAAAGAGCCACTCAGCGAAGATGGCCAACTCGAAGAACTGTTGAAACTGGTTGAGGAAGAGCAACAGGAAAGTGGAGAGCAGGGCCTGAATGATCAACGACGTTGATGGCGACTGAAAGCGTGGATGAATGTGCGCGAATTGGCGGAAGAAGAGGCGATCGCGCGCGGCGGCGAATGGAATGCGCGCTCCGGACATCACCGTTCCGTTGAGCGCGACAAGAATACTGAGGGCCATGGCCGCGGCCACGAAGCCAGCTCCGGCTGGTCCGGCAACGACAGAGAGCGCGGCGACAGCGGGGCGGCCGCTGGCGGCAATTTGCACCGCGGGTAAAACGTACTGTATGCCGGCGTTGGTTGCCATGAAAAGAAAGCCAACCAGGAAGAGTCCACCAATGAGAGCGATGGGCAGGCTGCGGCCAGGGTTGCGTACTTCGCCCGCTACCATGGTGAGGTCGCTCCAGCCATCGTATGCCCAGAGCGTAGCAATAAGCGCGGCCATGAAGCCGGTGAAGCCACCGGCTACATTCGGCAGTGTGGTGGAGAAGTTGGCGAAGGAGCCCGAACTCCAGGCAAAGCAGAATCCAACGACGATGAGGATCAGGATGACTTTGAGGACAGTAAAAACCAGCTGGAAGTCACCAGCTTTCTTGATGCCGAGGCAGTTGAGCCCGGTGACGAGCCATGCCACGGCCACGGCAAAGAGCTGTGACCAAACCAGAGGGACAGGGCCGGCGAAGACTCGTTCATCGAGCCAATGGAAAGCTGGGAAGAAGCCCAGTGTTCGGGCAAGGCCGATGGTTACCGCGGCAATTGAAGCCGGCTTGGCGACGGCGAACCAGGTCCACATGTAGAGGAAAGCGGGGGTGTCGCCATATGCGCCACGGATGAAGACATACTCGCCACCCGCATAGGGAAGCATCGCGCCGAGCTCGGCATAGGTCATAGCGCCGAAGAGGGAGAGCAGGCCGCCGGCAATCCAGGCCAGGAAGACGAGCGATGAAGAGCCGGCGTCTTGCATCATCTCGCGGGGAACTAAGAAAATGCCGCTGCCGATGATGGTTCCAACGACGATGGCAGTTGCCTGACTCGCGCCCAGGACACGGGGAAGGTTGGCAGGAGTTGTTCCAATTTGCTCGGAGTGGGTCGGTCTCATGCGGTGATGTGAGGGTAGCACGCGGCGCTGGAGCGGTTCCAGAAAGGGGTACTGCGAAACTCCGCGTCTGCACGGGAGTTAGACTATGGTTTAATTGCTTCTACTCAGATGCTCCAGACAGATCCCCATCCATCGTGACTTTCCCTTTGCCTTTCAATACGCTTCAACCTGCAATTTCATAGCTTCCTACCGGCGGAGAACAAGCATCCAAATAAGTGGGATGCTAGCGACAACAAGATCGAGGGTAGCCGGGTCAATGCTTTGCGTGACGACATGGATCGCATTGGGCTGCAGCAGGCCTGCCACGCCGCAAGAACCCGCTGAACTCGCGGTGAAACCGGCGCCTCAAACGCCAATTGCCGATAAGAAAGATGAACTGGGTGTTCCGTCCTGGGACCCTGTGTGGAACAAGGTAATCGAAAAGGCGTTGCCTTCGGAGATGCTTTCGAACCAGGTGGCGCGAGCCGTCAGGCCGTTCTGTCCGCGCTTCAAGGCAATGAGCGAAGAAGATAGGCGCGGATTCTGGGTCTATTTGTTTCAAGCGCTTGCCGGCGCGGAAGCAGGTTTGGTGCCCACCGCCAACGTTCGCCATACCGAGCCCGAGGTCGCCGTCGAGGACACGGTGACTCATAGGATGGTGCGCAGCGAGGGATTGTTGCAACTTACTTACATGGATGCCAGCCGCTATGGCTGCGACTTTGATTGGGATAAGGATAAGGAGTTACCGGAGAAAGATTCGCGAAGGACCATTCTGCAGCCGGGCAACAACCTGACTTGTGGAATCAGGATCCTAAAAACGCAACTCATCGATAAGCGAAAAAAACTTGTGACTCGGTCGAGTTATTGGGAAACGCTGCGGGCAGGAACAAGCGGCTACCGGGTTTTCGTCAAGCAGATGACGAATGTTCCGGATACATGCCGTCTCTCAGCTCCAATCATTCAGGCACGGAAATTGGCTAACGGCAAAACTGTGCAACCGGATACTCCGCGGACCCAGGCCGCCATAGTGAATTAACCGGCAACAATTCGCCGCACGTCATCAGTGGAGACTCATTTAGGTGGCAAATACGTGCCGCTGTCGCGCGCTGCCTTCACATAGTCATGCGAGCCTTCAATGTACGCTGCTTGCGAAGACAAGAGTTGGCGCACGGGGAGGGGAGGTTCCTGATCCAACGCATCTTTGTAAGCACGAGCCGTATCGCCCCCGGCCTGCTCGGCAGTCACAAGAAGTGCGTGGTCTCCCTCGTGAAGCTTTGCCTGAAGTTCGGCCCACATGTGATAAATGACGCCGCTCACGCTTCCGGCCTCGACGATATCGTGCATCCCTTCCTGGTGAAGCACGGTTTCCAGATCGCCGCGAAACTGTGCGCATTTCAGGGACTCTGCGAGAAAGTACTTCTTGAGAAGGTCATCTTTCACGGTTTCGCCGAGTTTCTGAAGAAACCGTTGAGCGTCAATCAGACTTACGATGACCCACCGCAAAGTATCTTCAACGTTCCTGAGCGTAGTGGAAGAATTTGCCATGCCCCTCCTTGGGGAATTGAGTTTGCATGAAGTCGTATAGGCAGGGTCCGATGGCTGCATTTGCGATTCTCCTTCGCCATCGGCAAGCCAGGGAAATCGCGAAAACCCGACGCCCCTGCCTAACTACAGAAAGAACGGCACACGCGGTGCGGTTCCCTCTAACTCATAGAGTCCATCTTGCTCGATCTGGTTGTCTCAAAGCCGGCATGTGAGGCAAGGCAAACCAACTCAGGAGTTGGCCGTAGAATGCTTGGTCGGCTTTACTTCAATTTCGTTGACCACTTCTTGCACGTTAGGAACCTGCTTGGCCAGTTTATCGGCCTCAATCTTTTGCTCCGGAGTCTTTACGGTGCCTTTGAGAATCAGAGTGCCGTTCTTTGCAGAAAAATGGATGCTTTGCTTGTCGAGTGCCGTATGGGCCTTAATGGAGGCTTTGAAGTTATCCTCAATGGCGCTATCGAGGCTTGAGTCGACAGATTTCGCCTGGCTCTCATCGCCCGGCGGGCGTACGCCGATTTCGTTGGCAATCGCGTAATCGGGGGCAGCCTGTTTTGCACGGGACTCGGCCTGCGCCTTCAGATCGTCGGAAGCTACATTTCCGGTAAGCGCGATTACGCCTTTGTCCCGATCTTGAGACACGTTTACACTGCCTAGCTGATTGCCATTGTTGAGAGAGGTTGTGACTGCCTGTTTCTCGTCGGGGTGCGAGGTCGCATTTTGACAACCCGCAGTGGCCAAAGTAGCTGCCACGACTGCCGCCGAGCCCAGCAGGAAGTGACGTTGAATCTCCAAAAGTCTAATTTATTAAACTCCCAAACTTGCACTGATTACTTACGGCAAATGGGATGCCGATGAAGAAAATACGGCTGTTCTTCAGTCTCCCTGCAATTTTATGAATGGACAAAGCAATCGATATCGACAGGAGATCGAATCTGCAGTTAGCTGGTAATTCTCGTCAAGAAATCGGAGCTTCGTGGAAATGCCGCCAGATCGTTTCCGCGATCTTGCGTGAAACTACGGCCGCCAACGACTCGGCAGTGGCTTGCTGCACGTCGCGCAGGCTCCCGAAGTGAGTGAGAAGGCGCTGCCGCGTTTGTGGACCGACGCCGGGGATGTTCAGCAACTCAGAGGCGCGGTCGCGGATGGCTCTGCGCTGGCGATGGTAGCCCACAGCAAAGCGGTGGCTCTCGTCGCGGATCAATTGCACAAGATGGAGCACTGGAGAGCGGCGGTCCAGTACCACCGGCTCCTCTTCGTTGCCGTAGATGTAAATGACTTCTTCCTTTTTTGCAATTGAAGCTAGAGGCTGCGATGTGAAGCCAAGCGATTCAAGCGCCTCGGCTGCGGCATGCAATTGGCCTACGCCGCCATCAACGAGCACTAGGGAGGGCATCGGCTTATTCTCGTCCTTCAAGCGGCGGTAGCGGCGCTCGACTACCTCGCGCATGGATGCAAAGTCGTCCACGCCGACAACTGTCATCACTTTGAACTTGCGATAGGCTGACTTGTTCATCTTGCCGTCTTCCCACACCACCAGCGAAGCTACTGTCTCCGCGCCCTGAATGTGGGAGATGTCGAAACACTCGATGCGCCGGGGCAACTCGGGCAGCATGAGCGCGTCGGCGAGAGCTTCCTGGATGGCCTTGCGCGAGGGCTCGAGGACACGGAAGCGCTGCGTGTAGGATTGCTTGGCATTCTGGCTGGCCAGGTCGACAAGAGAGCGCTTTTCGCCGCGCTGCGGAACGGCCAGTTCGATGCGATGGCCGGTGCGTTCGCTCAGTAGGGCGGCCAGTGTTTCGCGGTCGTCGAAGTCGACGGGGATCAGGATCGAACGGGGAATGTAGTGCTGGTCGATATAAAGCTGCTTGAGCAGGGCGGAGAAAACCTGGCCGGCGTGGAAGGGGACTTCAGAGGTTGCCGGCTCCCAGGTCTCAGCAAGACCTGTGGCGCCCAATTTGTGTCTGCCTTCACCTTCTGCCGCACCATCGGGGCCGCTTGCTTCAAGTAGGTCGGGCAGGTCTTCCCAGAAGAATTCGCGGCGGTCGACGATCTTGCCGGCGCGCATGTGAAAGAGATTTACGGCGAGGCTGCCGTCTTCAAAGTGATACCCAAAGACGTCGGCGTCGTCGCTCTGTTCGGCGGTGGCGATGCGTTGTTTCTCCTGGAGTTGGTGGACTGTCGAGAGCTGGTCGCGTAGCCTGGCGGCAGCTTCGAACTGCTCCTGTTCCGCGGCGGCCAACATGCGCGCCGTGAGTGTGCGCTCCAATTCGGCGTGGCGGCCTTCCAGAAACAGTTGCGTGTCGCGAACCGCATCCTTGTAGATTCCTGGAGTGGTAAATCCCTCGACACAGGGGCCTAGACAGCGATGAATGTAGTACTGCAGGCAGGCGCGCGGATGAAAGCGCGAGAGATCCACCTTACAACTCGGGATCAGAAAACTGCGATGGATGAGCTCGACGACACGGTAGGCCAGGTTGCCGGGGAAATAGGGGCCGTAGTAGGCCGATCCGTCTTTGCGCAGTCGGCGGGTTACGAAGACCTTGGGAAAACGGTCGGCCAAGGTCAGCTTTACGTAGGGGTAGGTCTTGTCGTCACGCAGCAGGATGTTGAAACGCGGCTTACGCTGCTTGATAAGGTTGTTTTCAAGCGCCAGGGCCTCGTGTTCGTTGGCTACGAGGATGTAGTCCAGATCGACGGCCTCGCGCATCAGCGAGCCGGTNNTGGGGAGTGTGCGGATTTTCTCGTAGAGGTCCATGGGACGGGGTGGTTCACGCGGCGCCTCGGTCCAGACGCCAGTTCTTAGAATAGCGGTTAGCGCGGTGCTGGAGGGTTTCACCGTGCGAACTCTGCTCTAATTGTGGTAAAACTGCGCAATCCTTACCAGACCGTGTAAAAGCTACACACTCCGAGGATAAGGATCCACTTGAATGAATTCTTGCAAAGCATCTTATTCAGTCCACTTAGCCGAATAATCCCGAATGGCATCCGAGGTGCTAACTCATAGGCGAGAGGATGAACCCCTCTCCGCGCGTGTTGCCTGGCTGATTGCCAGCCGGCAGAGGAGAAGGACAGGATAATGACTATGAATCGCTTTGGATTTGTTTGGATGGCAGCGGCGTTGGCGGTAGCTGGCGTGAGCGGATGCGCCACAAAGAATTATGTGCGGACGCAGACGACCCCCCTGGTGGAACACACCGACCAATTAGACAGGAAGACCTCAGCAAACAACCAACAGATTCACGAAGTGGACAGCCGGGCCCAGGCGGGAATCACCACTGCGCAGGGTGCGGCGGACACAGCCACCCAGAACGCGCAGAGCGCGAGTCAGGCAGCCACTCAGGCTGAGACCGCAGCCAATGAGGCCGTTCACCGGGCCGATTCGCTGGACAGCGTTGTGAAGGGGCTCGACCAATACAAGCAGGTGGCCGATGTCTCGGTAACCTTCGGCTTTGACAAGGCGATGCTTACCAAAGATGACAAGGAACAGTTGGACACCTTCGCCGCCTCGCTTGGTTCTGCCAAGAGCTACATTCTTGAGGTGACGGGCGGGACAGACTCAACCGGGTCTGTCCAGTACAACTATGACCTGAGCCAGCGCCGCGCGGATGCGGTAGTCCAGTACCTGGCTGCCAATTACGGAGTTGCAGCGCACAGGTTCTACCTGATCGGCATTGGTAAGGATCATGAAGTGGCACCGAATACCACCGCTGATGGACGGAAGCAGAACCGGCGCGTAGAAGTGCAGCTGCTCTCGAACATGAGCGATCAGAACCCTCAGTCCGCGTCAAACCAGGGTTCTGGACGGTAACTGCTGAAAAGGGTCTTACCCGCGCCTGTGATTAGCGGGTCCCGAGGGCCGGTTCGCATCGCGAACCGGCCCTCTTTATGTTTCGGGCAGGGAGGATTTCCCTGTCAGGAGTTCGTTTAGGTCATCCGCTATTGCTGGCGAATGTGTTCAGCGCGAACGTCGTTGGCCGAGAAGAGCCTGAGAAATGGGGCGCCGCCTGCGGCAGCCTCCACTGCTGGCCTCCCATTGGCTTCTTCGCGCTCCACAATGCAGACAACGGCAATTACGGTCATGCCGGCCTCACGTGCGGCCTCAAGGGCGTTGATGGTCGAGCTGCCGGTGGTGCAGACGTCATCCACAATCACCACGCGCGCGCCTTCGCGGCAGAAGCCCTCAATGCGGCGTCCGGTGCCGTGGGCCTTCTCGGCCTTGCGGACCAGGAATCCGTGCAGCAGGGGAGCGCCGGGATTTGAAATTGCGCGCCAGGCGCTGGCGGTTGCCACGTTGCAGACGATCGGGTCCGCGCCCAGAGTCAGCCCGCCCACGGCCTCGGCCTTGATGCCGTTCATTTCCAACAGTTCGAGAATCGCGTGCCCGGTAAGGCGCCCACCTTCGGCGTGCAGCGTTGTGGTGCGGCAGTCGATGTAGTAATCGCTGGTGCTGCCGGAGGATAGCTTGAACTCCCCGAGACGGAAGCTGATGCGGGCGAGGAGAGAGAGCAATTGCTGGGCGTGAGTTGGCGTGGTCATTGAAGTTGATTGTAAAGGCAGCTTCCGGCCTTTAGCCCTGATCTACAAGCCTGGCTTGTGGAGAAGTGGCGGGGCTCCCTTGAACAGGCAAATTTGCCAGAACGCCGGCTAACGCTGGCCGCCGTTCTTTTACATTCTCTCCAAGTGCCGGAAGCCGCCGGTGCCGAGCATCATGATGGAAAAGAGCAGGAAGTTGTAAGACGCGTGCACCATTACGCTGGCAGCCAGCGAGCGTGTGCTGAGCCGCGCCCAGCAAAGTACAAGGCTTACACCAACCAGAAGAAGAAACGGGCCCAGGGAATATCCGGTCTGGGCAGCGTGCATGCCTGCGAAAGGAAGGCTGGTGAGAACAGAAGCGATGGCCATGGCGTTGAGGGACCATTGTGGCTGGCCGTTCTCGTCGAGCGGGCGCACTGGCGCGCCCGTGGTCTTTTCGTTTATCCAGTCGCAGGCAGTGCATAGGGCAGGAAGTAGAAAACCCCTAAAGATCATTTCTTCAAAAAATGGGGCCAATGTGACTCCGAATGCGAACAGAAGCCAAGCTGCTCCAGGAGCGCGAAAGATCTTGTCGATGGGTGTATCGGTGGGGCCGGGAAGCAGGAAACTGTCGATCAAGGCAAGCACAAAGCAGATCGCTGCTGTAAAGAAGAGTTGTTTGCGCAGCCGCAGCGCGATTGCGCCGTTCCACTGCAGTCCTGCAAAGAAGCCGTTATGCCAGATGAGCGGGAAGAATAGCACGCAAGCGCCAAACGTAAACAGGTAGAGAGTCGCCTCGCTGCCGAGCGTGTAATGGATGTCGGTAATTGCCTTTTGAAGGGTCGCAACGCCGAAAAGATGAAAGTAGAGGGCCGACCTGATCAGGACGCTGGCGCAAAGGAGCCCGAAGAAGGCAAACACCCCAAGAATCGCCAAGTGGCCTAGATGTGGAATGCGTGCTGGCGGCCGGATCTCCGGCTGGTAATACGACTGGAATATGGGCTGTTCGCCAACGGGCGAGCTGTTTTGCGGTTCGGGATTTGGCTGATCGAATGAGGGGCTCTCAAACACCGCAGGCGGCGCCAGCAGCGCACCTGTGTCCGGCTTCCACTCCCCAGAGGGCGCAGCATTGGAGACATGCGTCTCAGCGCGCTCACCGGGGCCTTCCGGGTGGGGCGGTTCGAGGCCGGGCTCGTGATCGAGATCGCCCTTGGGCAAGCTGTTTATGGGCGGCCCGTTTTCTTCTTCCAGGGTGTTGCTCCTTTGGAGGCTTTCTGTTGACCCGAGCGCTTCGTCTTTGAGGCTGTTGCAGCGGGTAAACCCGATTCGGCCGGTTGCAATGGAGGCATGCCTTCACCGGTTTCGCTGCCCGTTGCTACCGATAGTACATCTTCGTCGAACTGGGCCTTCACCAACCGGCCGTCGCTTGAACTGTAATACCGCATGAGGAACTGTCCGGTGTACGAGCCAGGTGTTGCGGCAATCTTAGCCGGCCGGCCTTCGCCCACCACCCGGCCGCCGTCTTCGCCGCCCTCGGGACCAAGATCAAGAACCCAGTCGGCGTTGCGGATGACGTCCAGATTGTGCTCGATGATGATGACTGAGTTGCCAAGGTCGGCCAGTCGGTGCAGTACCTCGAGCAGCTTCCGCACATCGTCAAAGTGGAGGCCGGTGGTGGGCTCATCCAGTAGATAAAGTGTGCGCCCTGTTTGCCGCTTGGAGAGCTCGCGCGCCAGCTTCATGCGCTGTGCCTCGCCGCCGGAGAGCGTCGTCGCGCTTTGGCCGAGGTGAATATAGCCCAGACCCACATCCACCAGTGTCTGCAGCTTCTGGCGCACCTGTGGCACGTCCGTGAGCAGCGGCAGCGCGTCTTCTATGGTGAGATCGAGAATGTCGGCAATCGAATGGCCGTGAAACTTTACGGCCAGCGTCTCCTGGTTGTAACGGCGCCCGTTGCATACTTCGCATTGCACATAGACATCGGGCATAAAATTCATTTCGATGCGTCGCTGCCCATCGCCTTGGCAGGCCTCGCACCTGCCTCCCGTCACGTTGAAACTGAACCGTCCAGCCTTGTAGCCTCGTTCGCGTGACTCCGGCAGCATAGCAAACAGGTCGCGGATAGGCGAAAAGACCTGCGTGTACGTTGCGGGGTTGGAGCGCGGAGTACGTCCGATGGGCGACTGGTCGATGCGGACCACTTTATCAACCTGCTCGGCGCCGCTCAATGTGTCGTGCGCGCCTGGCTCCTCGCGCGAGCCATAGATCGACTTGGCCAGCGAGCGATACAGTATGTCGTTGATGAGCGTGCTCTTGCCGCTGCCGCTGACGCCGGTGACCACGGTCATGACGCCGAGCGGAATGCGAATGGTCACGTCCTGCAGGTTATGTTCGCGGGCGCCGGTGACGACGAGCCATTTGCCAGTGAGTGGCCGGGGCTTGGCGCGATGCAGCATGGTGGCGGCACCGGAGAGATAGCGCCCGGTGAGCGATTCAGGAGCAGCCATGATCTGAGCGGGCGTGCCTTCGGCCACCACATAGCCTCCCAGGCGGCCCGCGCCAGGGCCCAAGTCGAGCACGTAGTCGGCGCGACGAATGGTTTCTTCGTCGTGTTCCACCACCAGCACGGTATTACCGAGGTCGCGCAACCTTTCGAGGGCCTGAATCAGGCGGTTATTGTCTCGCTGGTGCAGGCCGATGGATGGCTCGTCGAGCACATAGAGAACGCCGCGCAGCCGCGAGCCAATTTGCGTCGCTAGGCGGATACGTTGCCCCTCGCCGCCGGAAAGCGTTGTTGCGTTGCGATCCAGCGACAAGTAGTTGAGGCCGACAGCGCAAAGGAACTCGAGCCGCTCGACGACTTCGCGGCGAATCCGCTCCGCCACCAATGCCTCGCGTGCTGTAAAGCCCAGGTTGATGGCAGCGGAAAGGGCGCGGTTGAGGGGCAGGGCAGTGAAATCCGCGATGGAAAGGCCGCCAATCTTTACCGCCAGAGACTCCGGCCGCAGCCTTTTGCCGCGGCAAACCGGGCAGGGCGTGGCGGACATATAGTTCATCATGTACTCGCGGTAGCCGTCGCTGCGGGCTTCGTCGATGCTGTCGCGCAAATAGGTCAGAATGCCGTGAAAACCGGTGCGCGGGGCCTCGTTCTTGGGCGGCCCGTATACCAGCACGTGCTGGTGCTTCACCGGCAGGTCTTCGAAGGGAAGTTTGAGGTCAATTTTGTAGCGCTCGGCGGCCAGGTGGATCAGCTTGAGAAGGTATTGCGAAGACGAACCGGGTCCCAGGCCGCCATCGAGCAGCGGCTTTGACCAGTCGGTAATGACCTTGGCGGGATCAAGGTCGTAGAGCGAGCCCAGGCCGTGACACTCCGGGCACGCGCCGAATGTGGAGTTGAAGCTGAAACTGCGCGGCTCCAGTTTGGGCACGTCAAGGCCGCAGTCGGGGCAGGCCATCGATGACGAAAACAACTGCTCCTCTCCGCCGGCGATGGCAACCACTACCAGACCGTTGGCAAGTTGCAGAGCCTTGGTTACGGCCTGGTCAAGTCGCTTTTCCACCGAGGGTTTTCCTGCTGGCGGTTGCGGTGCATCGGCCCCGGAGGGCTTGAGCAGGATCCGGTCAATGATCGCTTCAATCGTGTGGTTCTTGCGCCGGTCCAGGAGCAGTGGTTCTGAGAGGTCGCGTAACTCGCCGTCCACGCGGGCGCGAAAGCCTTGCTGATCAAGCTGATCTAGCAAATCCTTAAACTCACCCTTACGGCCGCGCACGATGGGCGCCATCACGGTGACGCGCTCGCCGCGTCCAAGCTCAAAAATGCGCTGCACAATCTGCTCGGCCGTCTGGCGGGCAATCGGCCGGCCGCAGTTCGGGCAGTGAGGAGTGCCGATCGAGGCATAGAGCAGGCGCAGGTAGTCGTAGA
>PKXI01000365.1:354-3686 GCA_003133425.1 Acidobacteriaceae bacterium | reverse complement strand
CAAGTACAGCTGTAGTACTAAGACCTTATGAGTCAATTTATTCCGTCTGCCATGCCGGTCTGCGGGTGCTCCGGATCAAAGCCGATATAATCGGAATGACTTTCCGCTCCAGTTCCAGGGGATTTGATTTTGGCGCCTGGAAGGACAAGAGAGCAGCTTTGCACGATGCAGGATATGCCATTTTTCTGGAGAATTGCTCCAGCAAGTCAGCAAATGTTCTGCCGACTCTCGGCAGGGAGCGGAGCCTCGAAAGTTCCCGAGAGCGGTCCCTCCTGTGACACGCTTGCAAAATCTGGGTGAATTCGAAAACGGAGACGATGATGCGAAAGAACTGGATAATCACTACTTTTATATTGTTTGGAATGGCAGCGCTGACTGGCGCCGCGGCACGTGGCCAGGCGGGTGCTCCTCAAAATGAGCAATCCGGCAACGCGCCAAGCGAGCGGGCAGCCGCTTTAAAACACACTCAGACGGATGTAGGGCTAAGTGGTTATGCGACCTTCACCAGCGCCACCCATGGCAACGGCACTCAACAGACTCCGTCAAACTCAGGCGGCGGCATGGTGGAATTGCGCCAAATCGTCAGTCCGTTTATTGGCTACGAAATGACTGTCTCCTACAACCCAGCCGACCAGGCGTATGCTCCGAATCCGGGCGCTTGCGCGCTGACATGCCAGAACCCAGTAACCAAGATCTCGGGCAAATCGACCGAAGTCGCGATAGATTACGTCGCGTCATACAAGGTTGGAAATCTGCGGCCGTTCGTTGTGGGTGGACTTGGTTTTTTCATGGTCTTCCCAGGGCCGACTCCGTTTGGGAATAACACGTCGGTTAGGCCGACGTATGTGTATGGCGGCGGGCTGGATTGGAATATCGGCCAGCATCTTGGCGTCCGCCTGCAGTTCCGGGGCAACTACTACAAGGCTCCCAACGTCTCCTCGATCTACCCAGCGACCGGTGTGTTTACCGAGACGATGGAGCCGATGGGTGGCGTGTTCTACCGTTTCTAAAGCGTTTTCGGCCTGAGTGTTTACGGTCGAGATTTGCTTCTGTGGTCTCTCACCCATTCCGCAGCGGATCAAGAAGCAGGTTCTTCGACTCCGCTGCGCTTCGCTCAGAAGGATGGGGCACCCGAATTTCTGTTAATGCCCCATCAGTGGCCGGCAATCAGCATCAACTTATCGGGAACGACGCGACAGGCGTCATGTCCTGTGAAGCTTCCGGTCGATCCATCGGCATAGGTAACGGAGTTCAGGTCGATGGAGAGCACGGCTGTCATGTTGGGCACCCGGAGATCGCCGTACGCCTCCTTGCCCGATCGCTGGACCAGTTGCACTTCGATGGTCGAGGCCGCATCCGGACGATCCGCCCCTGACATTGTTTGTGTGACACGGCCCTTGCCGCTCAGGCCGTGAACCCTGACTCTGGCCGCCACGATCTGGCGGGAATCGGGGTTCGTGAGAGTCAAATGAAGCAACTGGGCTGGCCGTTCGGACCGCCTCTTGTCCACATTCAGCAGGCCACCATCCGCTGTATGCTGCGCACGGAGAAAGACCGGGCAGCCGACGTTGACAGGCGGAATGATCGTGCTGGACATGCTGGTCGTGCTTAACCCTTCCATGCGGCTGACGCCATAGGACGATTGGTTTTGGCCGGCGGTTTGGGCGGCGAGAGCAATTGATCCGAGAAGGACAACGAACGAAAGGACAACGGCACGTTTCATATTGAGCGTCCTTTGGAATATCTCCAGAGCGGGCATAGCCCTGCCGAGGCTTGCGAACACAAACAGGTTACTCCGAGTGGGAAGCCCAATCAAGACCAGGCGCGCACCGCAGGCGGGCTGGGTTTGGGGCAGGAGCAGCCTTCCGGGATTTATGATGCCCACATGCACTTTCCCCGAGGCAGAGGCCTCTTCCTAGCGGCGTTATTCGTTGCAATCGCAGCGGGGGCGTGGCCGGAAGATGCAACAACGGCCTCGGCGGCTGGAGTTTCCGTGGCTCAGATTGTTGAGCAGATTCAGGTTCAGGATCAAGCGCGCACGGGGAGGTTGAAGCACTACCAGGCCCTGCGCCATTACCACGTGGAGTACCACGGCTTCTCGGCGGCGGTGGTGGCCGACATGGCTGCGGAAGTCACCTTCGACGCTGGGTCGGGCAAGAGCTTTCGAATCGTCTCAGAGAGCGGCTCGAAGTTTCTGGCTGAGAAGGTGTTGCGGCGGGCGGTCGACAGTGAAAAAGAAGCCTCGGCCAACAAAGCGTCGGCGGCCCTGACGCCTGCGAATTACAAGTTCGCGCTCATCGGAAGAGAGAACCAGGGCGGCCGTCCGGCTTACATCCTTGATGTGGAACCGCTGCATCCGAACAAGTTTCTGGTTCGCGGCAAAATCTGGGTGGATGAGGCGGACTATGCGGTGGTGAAGATGGAAACACAGCTGGCCAAGAGTCCGTCATTTTGGATTTCGCGGACGCTGATTGAATACACGGGATCGAAAACGGGTGAATTCTGGTTTCCACAAAAGGTCCGCAGCGAAACGAAGGTCCGGATCGGTGGCACGGCGGTACTGACGATCGACTACGGAAGTTACCAGCTTGCGTTGAAATAGCTGCCAAGCCGCTGCCAGGCGAGCCGCTGAATCTGCCTCGTTGAGGGGCCGGGATTAGGAGCTATGCCCGGAGGCGCCCTCGGCTTGCTGCCGCGGCTGGTCCGGCGACCCGAGTTTCAGCCCCCGCTGTGTTACCGTTGCAATACGGCGTTCCAAGTCGGGCCAAGGTTTTCCGGCTTGCGTCGAGTGCCCGCTTTGCGGTTGGAATCGGGCGCGGCGGGCGTATACAAAAGAGAATGTCCCAGCAGCCGGAATCGACTTCGTCTACGCTTACTGCGACCCCGGCTCCCATGCCAGGGAATGCGGTTGGACCTGTACCCGCCGTCGCGCCGCAGCCTGCCGGGCACACGCCGCAGCGAATCCCGCGCTGGCTGGAGCGCATCGAACTTCTTCTGCGGGTGATGCTGCGCATGTATATAGGCCTGGCGGTCTGCTATGCGCCGTGGTCGCCTGTGTTCTGGGACCAGAATCCGCTCTTTCAACAGTTTCCAACTCTCGCCAGCTTTGCCGCCAACGGCGCGGTGCGCGGGGTCGTTTCGGGATTGGGCCTCTTGAATCTGTGGATTGCGCTGCGCGACGTTCTCCGCCATCGGGAGGGATAGGCCATGGAAGACAAAAAGCAAGAAGAAGCAGATAGCAAGCAGGAAACAGCCCCAGCCGCTGCAATTCCCGCTACGAATGGCGCGCCTCCTCCGCTGGAGTGCGCACCGCTGGCTTACGAGAACCCCGC
>PKXI01000365.1:0-305 GCA_003133425.1 Acidobacteriaceae bacterium | reverse complement strand
GATATTGCTGCCGGCAAGGCTACGGAACTGCAACGCAAGCGTGCCGTAGCGGCGGTTGAGATGGCTCGCTACTACGAGGATGCGCGCCGGCTGTCGTTCCTGCTGACAAAATGGGCCGGCAAGATTCCCTCCCGGAAGCACCGCTTCATCATCACTTCAGGGGGCGGGCCGGGCATTATGGAAGCTGCTAACCGCGGTGCATGGGAGGCCGGCGGAAAGACCATCGGGTTCAACATCAGGCTGCCTTTCGAGCAGTCCCCCAACCCGTACATCACGCCTTCGCTCAACTTCGAGTTCCACTACTT
>PKXI01000184.1:10602-10763 GCA_003133425.1 Acidobacteriaceae bacterium | reverse complement strand
CGCGCATCCGCGTTCGTCTAGACGGAGGTTTTGCAAATCCCGAACTGCTGGCATTTCTGGATGGCGAACTCGGCGTCGAATATGTGGTGGCGATGGCCAGCAATGCGGTGTTGAACCGCAAAGCGGAAGAGGACATGCTGGTTGCCCGCCTACTGGCCGGG
>PKXI01000184.1:0-10585 GCA_003133425.1 Acidobacteriaceae bacterium | reverse complement strand
TGAAGCAGACTCCGCAATGGCTTTACGAAGAGGCGTATTGCCAGCGCGGAGAAATCGAGAACCGGATAAAGGAACTGCACGCGATGGAAATCGACCGCACCAGTTGCAGCCGCTTTTGGGCCAACCAGTTCCGTGTGCTGCTGACTGCCGTCGCCTATGTGCTGATGCAGGAACTGCGCTTGGCTGCTGCTGGCACCAATTGCGCTCGGGCGCAAGTCTGGACTCTGCGGGAGCGCTTCCTGAAACTGGGGGCGCGGGTGATGGCCTCAGTGCGGCGCATGGTTGTACACCTGCCGCAATCGTTCCCGTTTCTGACCACCTTCCGGCACATGGCGCTGGAACTGGGAGCATCGCCNNTCGCCTGGGTAGAACGGCATCGCTCCACCGAAAGACATCCCGATTGGCATGACGAAAGCCACAGCACGGGAAAACTCTGTCCCGAAAACGCTGCTGCGCGCCGCTAAATGCCAATCAATCTCGTCGCAACCAGCGGCTGCAACAAATCACGCCGCCGTCGCCGTGTTCGGCAATCTCGTGCCGCCAAAAAAACTGTTCACTATGTGTTCATGAATAAAACAGGCTAGGCATTTCTCGTTCAGCTATAGACCATGGAAACAGAGCCGGAACCAAGCTTGGGCGTTGGCCGGTGAGATTTCGGGGATGAGCTGGGCGATGGCCTGATCGAGATCATACGCAAACGGGCTTTGTCTGCGCGGAAGTGCTGCTCCCTTGTCCCTCTTGTTCGACGGGACAGAACTGGGCTGAGGGAAGCAGATGAGTAGTTGCAGCATGTCGTCGACAACCCGGCGAAACGCACGGTCAGCAGTTTTGCCAACCAAAGAAGGATTCGGAGAGACTCCCAAGAGCGCAGCTCTGTATGCGTCCTCGACCGCCTGAATAGCCGATTCGTGTCTCCGGGCGCTGGGACAATTTACTGCCTGGATCGACCGGGCGCGAGTTCACGATTTCAGGCCTGGTTCCAGAACAGCAGTACTTGCTGTCCACTGGGCAGCGCATCGCCACAAATGGGCAAGGAACATTGCGATTTCGCGCCAGCGCGGACAAACTGCTTGTCATCTCGCAGGATACGGTGATGCATTCCAGCGGAAGCTTTCAGTAACTCTGCCAATCAGAGTTGCTTCTCGCAGATGGCCCCATCCGCAAGAGTCAGGTTAGTTTAGCGGGCGGGCAATCGTTTGAGCGCGAAGATAATCGTAAAACGTCTCCGGGCTATTTACGCCACCCCCCATGCCGCTAATATTGACTCCCCCGTAGGGTAGGCCGTAGGCGAACAGGTTATGCGCGTTGATCCAGTTGTTGCCGGCCACCAGGCGCTCGGCCACGCGGTTCGCGCGGGCCAAATCGGCACTCCAGACGCTATTCGCTAGGCCATAGGCGAGTTCATTCACTTTCGCAATGGCAGATCCCTCATCCTTGAAGCGCAACAGATACGCACACGGTCCGAATATTTCTTCACGGCAACAAACATTGTCATCCGGCCCTTCCAGCAGCGCCGGCGCAACATAAAACCCATTTTCCCCGCCCAGGGGCGCAATCGCGCCGCCATCGAGAACTGGCCGCGCGCCGTTCTGCTTGCCGCGCTCGATATAGCCCAGCACGTGTTGCCGCTGAGACTGACTGACGAGCGGACCCATCTGCGTGTTGCGATCCAGGCCTGTGCCGACCTTGGTTTGCTTCAACGCTTCAGTCACTTTGGCGACAAAGCGGTCGTAGATCTTCTCTTGAATCAACCACCGAGTTGCCGTACAGCACACCTGCCCCGCATTCATGGTGACAGCCGCAGCAAGCTGGGTTGCGGTGGAGTCGACGTCAACGTCATCGAACACTACAGCCGCGCCTTTGCCGCCGAGTTCAAGTTTGCAAGGGACAAGGTTACGTCCGCTCAGTTCGCCGATTTTCCTACCCACCTCGGGCGATCCTGTGAACGACATGCGCTTGATCCGCGGGTTGGACGATAGCGCAACGCCGGCTCCGGAGCCGTTGCCAGCGACGACGTTGAATACGCCGGACGGCAGGCCTGCTTCCAAGGCAATTTGAGCCGCATACAGCGTTGTAATGGGCGTCACGGCAGAAGGTTTCACAACCACTGTATTGCCTGCGGCAAGTGCCGGAGCGATACCCCAGCAGAGAAGCGTGAAGGGAAAATTCCACGGGAATATGAAGCCGCACACTCCGTAAGGAACACGCCAAGTGCGCGCCTCAAAGCCTTTGAGATGGAGCGGGACGCTATACTGCGCCTGCGTCGCAAGATCGGCGAAGTAGCGGAAACACTCGATGCCGAATGGGATATCAAATCCCTCGGCAGCGGCGATCGGCTTGCCAACATCGAGAGACTCGAGTTGCGCCAGTTCGGCGGAATGCTTCTCGAGCGCGTCGGCAAAACGATGCAGCAGCAGAGCGCGGTCTTTGGGAGGCAAGGCCGACCAGCCCGGAAACGCCTGTGCTCCCGCTGTGACAGCAAGATCGATTTCCTTCTCGCCGGCCATCGCGACCTCGGCCAGAACCGACCCGTCCGATGGATTCATGACTTGTCCGGTTGCGGTCATGCGCGCTTGGCCGCCGATTTGGTTCGGGAGCGGCTTTGCAAGGAAGTCTCGAACGTTTACGTGAAGTTCCGTTTTCATGGTGTCTCCTTAACGCTTGTGGCTCATTGCAACGATGATGAATTTCGGGAAGCCCGTTCCTTCACGGCAGGACGGATTTTCCCAAAACGTTTCTTTCCATGGTCTGCCCGATCTTTTGTGCCAGCGAGATGTTAGTGTAGCGCGACGGGTAATTGATATGACTCGTCGCCGTAGTCGGGGGTGTGGAAAAGTGGGAAGCGTTCTTTGCTTTCCACTTTTCCATGCCCCGGGACGCTTCGGTCAGCCACGCTGCAGGCGCCGGTGATCTGTAGCCCAGCGATGAGTGTGGTCTGACGATGTTTTAGTGGAGGCGCCAACGTTCGGCCAGCACGCGTAGCTCTTTCATTGAGTAGAAGATCTCTCCATTCAAGAACTCATCCCGCAACTTTGAGTTAAAGCTTTCACAGTAGCCGTTCTCCCAGGGAGAGCCCGGTTCGATATACAGCGTTTGTGCCCCTGTTGCAGCCAGCCACTTAACAAGGTCTCTGGCTACGAACTCGGGGCCGTTGTCGGAACGAAGATGTTCCGGGACTCCCTTCACCACCATCACATCGGCCAACGCGCCAATCACCTTCGCGCTACTCCAACGCCGCTCGCACCGAATCATCAGGCATTCCCTGGTATGTTCGTCGAGTAAGTATCCTCCGGCCGAGTCGGCCCGGGGAATTGCACCCCGAGCCGCTCACAGATCCGGACATGACGCTCTCGCGTCATCCGGCTCGTGTAGCCCGCGAAAGGCTGTCGCCTTTCATCCAAGTAGGAGGGTTCCTCCCGTTGCCGGTTGACCCAACTTGGATTGGACCGACCACCCCCTTCGCTCCATTGCGATTACAGCAGCTTCATCACCACTGCGAGGTGGTCCGCCCCTGATCGAAGCATTGGTACTTTCCGCCTTGCGTTTCTGCGCTTGTACGTTTTCCCTTTTCATCTTCGAGCAGGTTCCCAAGTTCCGCACGAAAGCCTGAGTGAGAGTCACGCCTCCTCTGCACCGGACACCGCATGGACGGTAAACAGGTATCTTCCATGCTGATCCCAAGGTACTCTGCAGACCTCGGTTTCGATGTCATCTAACCCCCTCTCGATGCTTTAATCGGCGGTCGGGATAGAAATCAGGCGCATCGACTGGGCCTAGTTCCTGCCATAGTCAATGATTCCTGAAGCCCCCCTAAAATGCCGGACTGTCGGATTTCCCGAGTCCGGTTTCAAACCTTGGCTTGTCTTCCATGAGCCTTCCCAACTTGGCGAGGTTTAAGCGCTGGTACGCATGCTCCCCGACTTCCGCGGTTTACTCACGGCCTAGTTTCACCGCACTGATCGGTGTTGTGCCGGCTCTGTGTCCGGCCACCGCATTGCATTGATGAAACCGCCAAATGTCCAGAGTCCCTTTGCCTAGATTTTCTGGGGTGGTGTGACATCCACCACCTGCGAGGACATTACCCCTCGGTCATCGCTACTATGGACTCATTCGTCGATCCTGACAGCTCTTCTTCCTTCGGCCTAAGCCTCGATCATGAAGTCTTTGCAGGTTGCTACCAGCCCCTGCTGCCACCTGGATCTTCCCGACGTTATCTCTGCGAATCTTTTCTCAGATGCTTCATCCCCTACCACGGCTGTACCTCGAAGTGCATTTACCTGTTTCTTCCTTCGAGTCATCGGCCTTCCCTAAGTAAACAGCAGGTCGGCTTCCAGCGTTGACCCCACGTATACGACTTCCCATGGCGAACGATTTCGTGGCTGCAGATATTTCTTAATGTTGAGGCCTCTGAGTTTGCTTGCCTCCCAGGTCGTTCCTACCGCAGCGTTTCATACCGCAGGGCAGCTGAGACTTTTACGTCCGGGCAGAACGCGCTTCGTTACCTCAGCGCGCACCGGATATGCTAACCGTCCAAACCAGGCAATTGACGGTGCAAGGACTTCCACCTCGCTAGATTCGCAGCCTTGTCGGCCGCTCCGTTCACTTACGTTCGTCTCTCTCACTCCCACATGACATGGTCAAGCCATGCCTTTTAACCACAACGTTCACCACCGCGGCTTTTGACCGAAGCAGCTTGTGGCTGTTTGGAGCCTCCACCTGCAGAGCGACTCCGAGGGGCCTACCCTCATCTTTCGTACAGCATGAAGCTCGCGCTTCTTCATGGCACACGCAGAGCCGGAGGCTTTACGGCTGCTGGCCCCTCAAAGGGCCTGATCGCAACCGGTGAAATGCAAAAGCAACCGCAACAGCAGCAGGGTTACTAAACAATGGGCTTCGGCAAAACGAAAGCAACAGCGGGAGGTATGCTCCCGGAATTCTCAAAGTTCTACTGCCTCCCCGGCAGAGCCGGGGGAACTCCCGTTTGATTAGGTTCAGCATCCGCACCGTGCGCCCGTCATGCGTCTTGGCCCTTATAGATTCGGCGAATAAATACTGGTACTTATCGTCGATTATTTTGTCTAAAGAAGTATGGAACGCGAAGATGCCCGTAAGTTATCCCCGGATGCGCAGCATGAACGTCGCCGTCAGGTCGTTCGCGCCTACAAACGCGGAGTGAACCGTCGTCAGATTGCGCGTGAGTTTGGATTGAGTTATTCATCGGTGCGCATGATTGTCAATCGCTTCAAGCAAGATGGCATGCGCGGGATCGAGTCTGGCCGGCGTGGTCGTCCGGCAGGCAGTTGCCACGCACTCACGCCAGAGCAGGAAGAGCAGATTCGGCGCATGATCTGCGATAAGCGTCCCGAGCAACTCAAGCTTGACTTTGCCCTGTGGACGCGCGCAGCCGTCATGCTTTTGATCGAACGCGAGTGTGGTATTCGCATCCCTGTACGCAGTGTGGGCGAGTATCTCAAGCGTTGGGGATTCACGCCGCAAAAGCCCATCCGTCGCGCCTATGAGCAGTCGTCTGTGGCGGTGCAAAAGTGGCTCGACGAGACCTATCCCGAGATCAAACAACGCGCCAAAGAAGAAGACGCCGAGATCCACTGGGGCGATGAGACTGCGGTGGTCAATACCGATGTGCGTGGCCGCGGCTACGCGCCCAAGGGGGATACGCCGGTGGCCTACGTCGTTGGCGGCACACGGCAGAAGTTGTCGATGATTTCGACCGTGACCAACCAAGGCAAGGCAAGCTGGCTGATCATCGACGGCAACTTCAACCACGTGCGGCTGATCGAGTTCTTTGAGGCGCTCATCAAGCAGACCGGGCGCAAGGTCTTGCTGGTGCTCGATAACCTCGGCGTGCATCACTGCGCACCGGTAAAGAAGTGGCTCGAAGAGCATACGCTGGAAATCGAAGTCTTTTACCTGCCCAGCTACTCGCCGGAACTGAACCCCGATGAACGTCTCAATGGCGACTTGAAACAAGCTATCGAGACGCGCGTGCCATGCCGTACCAAAGACAAACTGCGTCAGGCCGCAACCAATCACATGGCGGCAATCGAGACCAATCCTGAAAGAATCAAAGCCTTCTTCAAAGACCCACTCGTCGCATATGCCGCTTAATAGTATTTTCTTGCCGAATCAATAGTAGGGTCGAGAGCAGGCGCGCGCACGGTAGGCGCCGGTGGTAATTCCATCGCTTTCGCGATGGACCGCAGTCCGGCAACGGTAGTACGTCTGCTCCGCGATTCCGGCTTCCTTGCACGCCATTGCCGCCGTCTTACCGTTCGCCGTACCCACCTCGATCCGCCCCAACAATCCTATAATCTGCTCCGGTGTCTGCTTCCTGCCTCGTGCCATTCAAGGCTCCTTTCATTCCAGTTTCGCTCACTGCAACTGGCACAAAAGATGCCGGGCACTCCACAACGCACCGCAGTGTAATTTCCTTGATGCCTTATGCGACGGAAAAATACGCGAGGCACTTGAGGAGATACAAATGAAGCGCTTCTTCGGTTTTGTATTGATGCTGGCTATGGTTGCTGTCCCGCTTTTGGCAGCAAGAAACCCCCAACCGTGACCATCCCGACGGCTGTGCAGGTAGGATCGACGCAGCTTCCCGCAGGCGATTACAAACTGACATGGACGGATTCCGGACCAAACGTTCAGGCTACTCCGTCGCAGAACGAGAAGGCCGTTGTCACGTTTTCGGCAAGAGCGGTCGAAGGAAAGAATAATCCCGGAGTGGAAACCAATACCGAGGGCGGAGCCCAGGTTCTGAACACAATTCACCTGTCCAACGTCAGCCTGGAGTTGGAAGGCGCGACCCATTCTGGACAGTAGGGCGGCCGTAACTCGCGGGCGAGGCGGAAAGACTTTGTAGACATTGCAATCCGGCGACAACGTATCGCCGCCATGGCAGGATCGAGGACATTCATTCTCGCTCTCGCCTATCCGAGTGAACCACCAGGCAAGCAGCCAACCCCCAGAATAGCTAGCGAAGGGGCAACAGCCAGCGGGCGCTTCGCCGAGAGCTAATTGCCCTTTCAGCAGGCAAAGGGTGATGCGCCTTTAAAAATTTCTCTTGACATTGGTATGACCATCTGCCGTATTCTTGTCCACGCTAAAGCAAACAAGGCCGGCAAGCAGATGAATTTGGAATCTGGCCCAGTACTTGCCAGGGAGTGGCGAGGACTCTGCGGTGTAGGAACTCTCTGGAGTGAAGTAATCGTGCGCTAATGAAAGCGTTTGCCGAAAAACAGTTCTGTTCTCGGACGAGTGGATCTTGCAACGTGGGCCAATCGCGATGTTTCAGGGAGCAACGAAGGCCGGGCTCGTTGCGATTGATGCCTGGCGGGTGAAGGCTCCGCCAGTGCAAGTTGCTCAGTATGAACCATAGTGAAATCTGGCGACAGGGCGGGTAAACGTAAGTGGACCGTCTGCGGTCGTCTAGAAACTTGTTGAAATACGCATTGAGGCTTGAAGCTGTCAAAAATGGATCGCGTCAGAATGCCCCAGGAGCGATCCGTAGAGGGGTGGTGAGGGTCTTGGACCCCAAATTTATCTCGGATTCCGGAACAAGACGGAATTTTTCAACAAGTTCCTAGAGCGTGTTTCAAAAATAGGTTCGGCCTCAAGTCAGGTACTTACGATTGGGGCGGGTGAACTGTTAAGCAGTGGAAACTGATAGGGCCGTTGCTGCCTAGGCCGAAGCAGCGGCGCGGTAAACGGGGGCGACCACCAGCCCCGAATCGAAGTTGTTTCGAAGGCATACTGTGGGTTCTGCAAACGGGCGTGGCGTTTTTTACCCGACGAGTTTCCATCGCCCTCGACTTGCTGGCGTCGATTACAGCAGTGGCAAGAGAAAGGCGTCTGGCTGGCTGCGTGGCGTACGCTGCTGGGAACGTTAGATGGGAAAGGGTTGCTCAAATGGGACGAGACCTTCTCTGGACGGCAGCTTCGCGCCGGCGAAAAAAGGGGGCTCCGCCGTCGGCAAAACCAAGCGTGGCAAGGGAACGAAGTGGATGATATTGGTCGACGGTAAAGGTCTTCCGCTGGGAGTTCGGCTGGAAAGTGCCTCTCCGAGTGAAGTTAAGCTTGCGGAGGCCACAGTCGCGAAAGTTCGCGTCCCCCGGTCCAAAGGTCGCCCGCGGCAAAAGCCGAAGCGCATCATAGCCGACCACGGCTACGATTCCGATCCGCTGCGCGAGCGGCTTAAAAAGCGCGGAATTGAACTGATTGCGCAGTACCGGAACAACAACAAGCGACGGCGCTACGAAGATGGCCGCAAACTTCGCCGTTACAAACGCAGATGGATTGTGGAGCTAATAAATGCCTGGCTCGGACAGTTTCGCCGCCTGTTGGTTTGTCATGAGCATCTGCTCTCCATCTACTATGCCTTCTTTTACCTGGCTTGCTTCTGGATCACGCTCAGGAGATGTTTTTGAAACACGCTCTAAATCATCGTAAGCTTAAGGAGCAAACTATGCTGGTCAGTCACCGGTACTCGGAACTCGTTGAGAAGGCGCGCTGGAGTCGCGCGCATGGACGTAACCTCTCGCACATCTCGCAGGCGGACATCGATGCCGCCAGACTGTTTTCCTACGCGTATCGGGCGCAGACCATTGGCGCGTTCCATGCGACACACGTCGCTATCGAATCTCATGAGATTGAAGCGGTGGCTGGCGCTGAGACCTTTCTCGAACAGGCCCGTTGGCTGCTCGAACAACTGGTATCAAAGGCGATTGATCCTATACTTCCTAACAGCCTGGCGTTGATTTCTACGTTCCAAGCCTATGAACAATGGACGAGCCTAGTAGACGAATTGCTCGCGAAAGCCTGCATGCACGGTGCCCATTCTAGACTCGAATCAATCCGACACCTATTCCTCGAAAATATTCAAAAGGTAACTTCTTGCGACGGAATCTACGTTGCGCGCGATCTTGAGTTGCCGCGGCAGGGAGCTTTCATCGTTCCCGACCTAGACATCACGATTGCACCCGTCATTTATGGAGATTACCACTCCTGGAATGCGGCCTTTCTGGCAAAAGACCAGCCCGGTGTCGCGGTGCACCGCCATCATGAGGGCGCGGAGATCCACCTGGGATACACATCCCTCGCTGGTCGTACGATTCTCGGTTCCAGCTTCAGCGTTGTGAACGAGGGATACGCCATGCCTATACCTCCGATGACGGAACATGGTTTTATCAATACTTCCGGTCACGATCATGTTTTGCCTTTCGTGTTTGGGTCACTGAAGATGGGAGGTTGGGGAATATTCTTTGATGTTGAACCTCGTCCGGGCCATGAAGATGAACGGAAGGAGCAGCCTTTGCAGTCCGATTCGATGAATCAATCCGTTTACCTGGAGCGAGTACTTCAGCAAGTCAGGAAAGGTCGAGAATTTCATCGCGAGGTGCTGGTGCCTGCTCAGCGCGCGGGAGCCGCTGAAATTGGAGGCCTGGAACTAGCCATTACGCGCGCCGGACGAGACTCGATCGAGCTTCGGTCGCATAATTACCGAATCGTTTCAGTGCAATCCGGCAGCGGACGCATACAAATGGGAGGTGTGGAAAAGGAGGTCGGCGCACACGATCACTTTGGGATTCCGTCCGAGATGGACTGTCTCTTCACCCCACAAGGTGAGGAGCCGCTTGTGTTCCTCGATTGCAGGATTTTGCCGTTGTAGCGCGCGAATACCGCCAAAGCCTGCCCTTTTGCTGGTTCGCACAGGCAAAAGGCGGCTGCCAATGCATAACTCCTGTCGGCGATCCACATCCCCCTCGCCGCAACATCGCCCAAACCTTATCGACGGATTACGGTCTAGAAAGTTCCCTTGACAATGGTAAGACCATATGATCTATGCTTGACCCGCGAATCCAAACAAGGCCGGCAAGCAGATGAGTTTGGAGTGTGCTCGGGGATGTGGTGAAGTGTCTAAGGCGCAGGAAAGAAGTTAGGGAATGAAAATGTTTGCAGCAAATAGTTCAGCTCTCGGACGAGTGAATCTTGCAACGTGGGCAAGTCGCGATGTTTCAAGGAACAACGAGGGTAGGCCCTTTTTTGCGATTGATGCCTGGTGGGTGAAAGCCCCGCCAGTGCACTTTGCCCAGTAGGCACTGTAGTGATATCCGGCGACAGAGCGGGTTGCCAAGCCGTCGGGAACCAGGATGTAAACAGCTGAGTTTTTTCAGGAGTTTTTTCCAATGACGAGTTTGTTCTCGCTGATCATCGCGCTTTTTTCTTTTATCAATCCGACGGCACCAAATCGCACACCGGACCAAACTTACCAGGTCTCGCTTGTCCGGGAGGGCCAGCCCGGACAAGCCACGAATCACGGATGGGAGAAGGTCAAAGCCGCGCTATCAGCCAAAGGCATTCGCTACGAGGAAGTTTCCGACCCGAAAGCCGCCCACAGCGGTGTGCTGATTGCCGCAGGCCTTTGGTCAGACTCGGCCTCCGGCTCCGTCGCCGAGCGCATTCGAGCGCTGGGCATCAAGATGCCGGAAAAGCCGGAATCCCTCGCGATCCACAAGGGAGAGTGGCAAGGCAAGCAGGCGCTGCTGCTCAGCGGTGGTGACGACCG
>PKXI01000098.1 GCA_003133425.1 Acidobacteriaceae bacterium | reverse complement strand
GTCCGGCTCACTCGAAATGTCACCATCGGCGACAATCCGTCCGGAATGGCCCGGCCACTCTATTACCTCGGCTCGAGGACAGCAAAATGATCGGCGTGATCGATAAAGACGCGCCGAAAAAGGCCAAGGGTCAGCAGTCCGTCGAAGTCCGAAGTGCGGGAGTCCTTACGGGCGCCGGCGAGGGTGACGAACGGGACCTTGGATACTTCGAAAGAACCGAAAATCACATTCTGGGGCGGCAGAGCTGTGTAGGTCCGATGCGGGCTGTTGGCGCCGCCTCCGCTCAATGATGCGCCGTGGAACAGATCGAGGTCCATGTACTCCGAGCTGTTGTAGAGGAAGCAGACGTTCGCGCCTGAGTCCAACTTCAGTCGAACGGGCCGCATACCGTCGGACAGGCGGACTGAGACGATCAGCGACGTAGGCAACGGTGCGCCATTAGAGGTCTGGGCTGGCGCCAGCAGCGGGACATGCGGTCCTTTGACATCTGCTCGCATCGCGCCAGAGTCGTCGAGACAGAGAAGGCGGTGCGCATTGTCGATCAACATATCGAACTGCTCGAGAAAATCCTCGCCTAGAACGCCCTGAATGTGGAGGCCAGCGGCCTGGAGATTGTCGAGGTCATAGACCAGCACTTTCTGGTTGGCGACGGCGTGCGTGCCGGCTTCGAGCTGGTCGAGGCGGGCGAAGGAAGCGGAGGCCTGGGTACCGACGCTCGCGACCCTAGCCTGCCCTTCGGTGGCGAGATGGAGTTCGGAGGCCAGGGAGGGATCGACCATGGTGATCTGCGTGCCGGTGTCGAGGAGGAAGTTGTAGGGGCCGGCGTGGTTTATGGATACGGGGACGATTATGTAGTGGTCGTTGATGAGACGGAAAGCTAAGCTGGCGACATTTGCCGGGCAGCGGGTTTCTGCGGAGAGCGTTGAAACGGTTGCTACTGCCAGGACCAGGGAAGCGAAACCTTTGAGAATTGTCATCGCGAGAGCTCCTCAGCCGTGTAGGCTGAAGTCACTCTGGGCGTCTGCTTCTACATGGTCTTGATGGGCTCCTGATCTGTTTCTTCCCGCACTTGATCATTTCCTCCAAGCGATTGAAGAACTCATGATGGGATCATGATGGCGAATAAGTCCTTTGTATTCAGATTCGATGACGTTGAAGTCCGGGAACGGGAGTTCTCGCTGACCAAAGCGGGCGAGGTGTTGCAGGTCGAGCCCAAGGCATTTCGTGTGCTGCTGGCCCTGCTCCGCAACCCTGGAAAGCTCATCGGCAAAGAGGAACTGCTGAATGCCGTTTGGGGCGATGCCGCGGTTACAGACAATTCCCTGGCGCGCAGCGTCGCACTCCTGCGCCGGCTGCTGGGAGATGAGACTCGCAACCCGCGTTACATCGAAACCGTCGCCACGGTCGGATACCGCTTCGTCTGCAAGGTCGAAGTTTCGGAGGATGCCACGGCAGGGCTGGATAGACCCGGGGAGTCGGAGGATGCAGCGAATCTCCAGACGCTGATCGCCGCCAACCTCGACAAGGACTCAAGTGGGAAGCTTAGCCGCGGCAGCCGCCTGCGTCTCCGATGGTGGCTGCTGTCCGGCACCATTGTTCTCGTCATCGGCCTCGCCGCCGCAGTCTGGTACTTGCGCCGCCCGTTGCCTCCGTTCCGAGTCGCCGAGTATACCCAGATCACTCATGACGGCCGCCTCATATGGGATATTGGCGGAACTGACGGAAGCAGACTCTACTTCAATAGGGAGCTCGGCCCGCAATCCATTGCTCAGGTAGCGATATCCGGGGGAGAGATCGCGGAAGTGCCAGTGGCGTTGCCGTTTCCCGCCACCAGGGATGTCTCCCCTGACGGGTCCGCTCTTCTCGTTACCTCGTACGACGGAAGTCATGGGAGCCTATGGAACGTTTCGATGCCGGCAGGCTCGCTCCGTCGTCTATTGCAAGACACCTCGTTGGTTGAGTCCGCGGCGTGGTCCCCCGACGGGAAGTCTGTGGTCTACAGTCTGGGAAACGGAGACCTCTACGTCATCCGGAGCGATGGAACAGGAGCTCGCAAACTCGCCGCTATGGGCGGCCACGGCGGCTACCCTAACGGACTCAGTTGGTCGCCGGACGGCAGCAAAATTCGGTTTTCCTGGGACAATCGGCTTTGGGAAATTTCGTCCGACGGATCCGGACTCCATCCGTTGCTGCCGGGCTGGCGCGCCTCGTCTTCGCAGTGCTGCGGGCGGTGGTCTCCCGATGGGAACTTCTTCGTATTCCTGTCACGAGGCGGCCTCTGGAACCATTACGGCCCTCGTCCCGGAAGCCAGGTGTGGGTCCTTGATGAGCGTCGCGGGCTATTCCGCCGGGCGTCAACCGAACCGGTTCAATTGACTTCCGGCCCAATCCTCTGGAATAGCCCGATTCCCAGTAAGGATGGGACCAAAATATTTGCCCATGGTCTCATCAAGCGAGGAGAACTGGTGCGCTATGACGCGCAGTCCGGCCGGTTCCAACCTTACCTCGGAGGCATTTCGGCCGATTCTGTCATCTTTTCTCCAGACGGCCAGTTCGTGGCGTACGTCACCTTCCCTGAAGGCATTCTGTGGAAGGCTAACCGGGATGGAAGCCACCCCGTACAACTAACCGATGCTCCCTTGTATCCCTTGAACCCCCACTGGTCGCCGGACGGATCTCAGATACTGTTCTGCAGCGAGGACTCAAAGGGGCTGAAAGCTTACGTCATTTCCTCCCAAGGCGGTACTCCGTTTACCATTCTCCCGGAAGACCGCGATGCACAGAGCGAACCGAATTGGTCCCCTGACGGCCACAAGATTGTCTTTTCCACTCTGTACGCAATCGGTAATTTCAACTCCGTCTTACGGATTTTCGACCTTGACAGCCACAAGGTCACGACACTCTCCGGGTCGGAAGGCGTATGGGCTCCTCGATGGTCACCAAATGGCCGCTTCATCGAGGGGCTGTATCGTGGCTCCGGAGGAGGGGTGAAGATCATCGACCTTGAGACGCAGCAATGGTCGATGGTGCAACAAAAAGGCGAGTGCAATTATCCTACGTGGTCGTCGGATAGCCAGTTTATTTACTGTTTCCTCCTCCAGGATGATCCGGGCGTGTTTCGAGCCCGTGTATCGGGTGGCGATGCGGAGCGTGTTGTCGATCTGAAGGGATTCCGCTACACAGGGGCTTTCACCCGTTGGATGGGCCTTGATCCGACAGACACGCCGATGCTGCTTCGCGACGTTGGAACGGACGATATTTACGCCCTCACTCTGGAGGAGCGGTGATTGCTTTGAGAATCAACCTTCGAACGATGGGGATAAATCATGCTTGCAACTAAGACTTTGGTGTTTCGTTTTGCCGATGTAGGAGTTCGAGAAGGGTCCGGCGTAGCCATTCTGATCGCGAGGACGAAAGGTTGTTCTCTCGGGTTCCGGTCGAATGACCGGCTATGCGGAAATTACCATTGAGTAAACAAAGTTGCTAACTATTGCTCAAAGAGTAATTTCCCCATAGGCGACCACCCGAGCGGAAATGCCGTATTTAATCCTGGCATCGAAAGACGCGCGGAGCGTCTGTCTTTGCGCCTAGGTGGGGGCGAGCCGTCTTACGGCACAATTCTCCCCCACCGCATGGCCGTCGCCCGCAGTCTGTGATCCGTCCGGCGCTTCTGTTAAGAGGTAACGATCGGCGTGTAGCCCGAGGTTGCGGCCTTTTTCAGCGCCGCCAACCCATCGGTAAGGCTCAGCAGCGGAGTGGTCTTGATCGACTTCAATGAGCCGCCCGCGGCGGCAGCCAACGCCAGAGCTGCCACGCTGATGTTGTCAGGCATTTCGACAAGCATTACAAGATCGTGTTCACCAAACGACAGCCATGATCCGCTGATCTTGCCGCCGAGTTTCTTCGCTACCTTCTTCACATGCTCGCTGCGGTCCTGCGGGTTTGCGATCAGAGCTGCCAGCGCCGCTGACGTGTAGGAGCACTGCACGAGATAACTGGGCATAGATTTCACCTTTCAATTTACAGACCTTCTACTCAATATGCGCTCTCAAACGCTGTTCTTGCCCTCGACTCGAAAATAAATTTTGCGGATGAATTCTACCTATATACTGCTTGCGATTCCTAACGCCATCCATTCACTGGGACCCTGTGCAGGAATCACGTGCATTCCGGAAATTGGGCTAAAAAAACGGGTTAAACTCCGGATCGGCGACCATACAGGCACAACCCCATTCCTGGATCCTGCGGCGTTTGCGCGGACCAATTTCTCGAAGATATTCTTATGACTGGCGGTTGACGGAACGTCGAATTCGATCACGGCAAACGGAGAACAGAACGTCATGAGCAATGAATGGTTCGCGAGGGCTGTGCTGTTCGTAGCGGATATCGACAGGTCCGTCGATTTTTACGTGAAGCAACTCGGGTTCACGCAAGCATGGCGATATGAGGAGGAGGGAAAAGCGTGGGTCGCACAAGTCGACCGGCAGGGTTGCGAGCTCATTCTCTCTTCTCAATGGCCCGATAAAGTGGGCAAGGGCCTGATGTTCATCTCGCTCGATGTCGGCGTGCTGGATGCCTTGCGCGCGGAGCTGGAAGGGCGTGGCGTGGATGTGAAGGAAGGGCAGTGGGGCTACCGGCACATGGTCATTGCGGACCCAGACGGCAACGAGCTTTACTTCCCCTATCCAACGTCGCCTGCCACCGGCTCCCTCATCACGTCAAACCTCGGGCATTGAGCTGAGAGGCAGAGTTCTGTCCGGATCGGCGACCACGCGGACAGAGCTCCAGATGAATCAGATATGCGCAAAGGTGGTCTTGCCGGTCAATTGATTTTCAGCGATGCACTCCCAGCCCGAAATCATACGCGCTTGATGAGCCACACAATCAGCACGATCACAATAATTGTTCCTACCAAACCCAAACCTAACATCTCGCCTCCTAGCGGACACATAGGGCATCAAGGTTACCCATGCAGACACGATAGGCCTGATTCCGGCTGT
>PKXI01000073.1 GCA_003133425.1 Acidobacteriaceae bacterium | reverse complement strand
CTAGAGGGAAGGGTGGCGTTGCTCACCGCCGGCAAAGTCGGCGGCAACGTCGGCTCACCCAGGCCCGTAGGTGCATAGTCGGTCTTGCGCCAATACACCTCGATTTTCGGCGCTTGCCTCATGCGCATCAGCGGGTGGTTATGGAAGTTGGACTGCTGGACTTTGCCGTCCACGAGCGTGATCTCCTGACCCATGTGGCTCATACCCTCGATGATGCCGCCGAACGAGATGTTCTCGGCCGCCGCCGGGTTGATGATCTGGCTGCCAATATCCCCTGCAGCCCAGATCTTGTGCACCGTCACCTTGTTCTGGGCGTCAACGCTAACATCGGCAACCGTGGCGAAGTAGCCCAAATGACAGAACCATGCGCCGATTCCCATTCCACGTCCAGGTGTATTGCTGCGATGTGCCCAGGCTGACTTATCCGCCACCAATTCAAGCACGCCTTTGTACCGCTCCGGGATGAGAACGTCCTGTCCTGTTGGCTCGTGGTCACCTACCGCATCGTGCTCTCCCGCGGACCATGGCGCTTGCTTGTTGCCGAACAGTTCCAGCTGGAATTCAAGCGGATCGCGCACGGCGGCATAAGCCAGCTCGTCAAGGAAGCAGTTCGAGACCCAGCAGTAAGCGTTGTCGCCGGGGGCGCGGAGAGCCCCGGTGCGAAGCGTGAACGGCTGCGCAGAGGTGTAAAGCGCGTAAGCGGGCGGGAAGCCGGCTGGAAATGTGTCCTGCTCGATACCGCCGCCGGAAGCTGAGTGCTTTTCATCGCCAAAGGTCACCAGGTGATGCCGCCAGGCAGTGAGCTTGGCCTGCTCATCGAGGCAGGCTTTCAGCCCAACCGTTCCGCCCGGCCGGAAGGGGTCGTGAGCTATGTCGTCTTCGCGAGACCACAGCAGCTTGACCGGCGCATCGACGCGCTTGGCGATCCAGGCTGCCTCCACCAGGTAGTCATTCTGGAGTCTCCTGCCCTGACTGCCTCCCGAACGCACCATGTGAGTGGCAGTCTCGCTCTCCTGGATGCCGAGCGTCCTGGCCACCAGCCCGCGGCCGTCGATCGGCAGAGTGCTGGTGGACCACATCTCCAGCTTCCCTTCTTTCCAGTGCGCAGTGGCGCCCNNTGGCCGCCGACTTGAATGCGGCGTCCAGGTCACCATACTTGCGCAGCGTGTTTGCGGGCGGTGCCTTGAGGAGAGACGGAATACCGCTTCCGGCAGGTATCGAAGGAATCTGTCTCATCCTCCTTCACGAGTCTCGATCAGGGTCCGGAGTTGTTCAAAGTTCTCGACCACAAAATCAGCACCAGAACGTGCGAGTTCTTCCTTTGTGAACGAAGTGGTGATTGCCGCGGCAACGCATTCAGCAGCTTTTGCTGCGAGAACGCCATTTAGGGAATCTTCAATTACCAAACACTCTCCTGCGGTTGTCTCCAACCCGAGAATCGCTCTCTCGAAAATGTCCGGATCGGGCTTTGGCTTTGAGAACCCGGATGAGTCTATGATGAGATCAAAGCTGGTTTCCAGACCGAGCAAGGAGAGAGCGGCACGCCGGTTACGTGGAGTTGCCGAGGTTGCCAACGCAATTCGATATCTCGTGCGGGCCCACATCACGAATTCCTTGGCACCTCCAACAGGCACCGCCATGTGTTCTAATGCCTCAAATTCCTCGTGCTTGATACGGACCAGTTCCTCGGCCTCCAGATTCTTGTCACCTATGGACTGCACGACTTCATTCATCATCGTGTCGTCGGGGCGCCCTTTGTATTTTTCGTAGACGTCTTCCGGTAAAGTAATACCGAAACGGTCAAAGGCGCGCTTCTTTGCCAACTTATGAACTGGCTCGGAATCGATGAGCACTCCGTCCATATCGAAAATGATGCTGCTGAGTTGCATGGTCTCCTCTGGGTTCCTTGGCTGAAGGCTGAGAATTATCGTTTCTGAGGCAATTCGTTCGTAACATTGCCTTGAGTCAGAGTTGCAGAGAGGTACGCCGTATAGTGCACGATGTGAGCCTCAAGTTTTGCGAGTTTCATTTCTCGCTCCGCTCTTCGTCGGACGTACTCTGGGTCTTTTTCCAGCTCTCGGAGAAGCTGCCCCGCAGTCATTCCTTTGGTCGGTTTGAACATGGTGGCTATTCCTAGCGGCTTATCATCAACAATGTAGCAGTACTGAACCAATGGGCATCTTTGCATTTGCCACCATTGCGGTTGGTTTGTCGCCGATCCGGACCTTTGACGTTCTTTCGCCCAAAGTGGCCTTTGCGCCTCCCGCTTTTGGGGTTGGGGAAGAGTAGGCGGTCGTTCAACCGCAATCCTGAAATCAGCCCAATTTTCAGAACTTGAGCGCGCGGTGAGTGCCTCGGCGATGGGGCGTTCGTGGAAGGGCGATTGTGAGCCACCGCAAGCGCACCTCTTGAATGCGTCGATGTGACCTAATCGATTTCGACTGCCGGATAGGCTTCGATGTACTCCTCGCCGTTGCAGCCCATATAGGCTACTGTGCGCGCAGCAAAATCCACGTCATAGCGCACCACTCCCGCCTGCCAGCTAGCCGCGAGGAACTCAGGAAATGTGCTCTCGCCGGCCTGATCGATTCGTAGAGCCTTAGTCAGTGCCTCTTGGTCAAAGGCTGGTACATCCTCAGCGCCCGATATAAGAGGTGCTCCTTGCATCACGACAGGCCCGTGGTCGGTCAGGAATAAGCTTTGGCAAGCGGGGAGCGACCAGATATTGCGAGTGACTCCGGCCTGTCGCAGAGTCTCGGCAAGGTAGGGGAATCCTCCCACCTTCGGGCGAATAGTCGCCGCTTTTTGCATTGCCGTGTTCAGGGTATCGATTGCCTTGCTCATGAGATCTTCTCCTTTGGTTGTGGGTAAATGGTTACCTGGTATGTCATTCGACAGGAATTTCGCGAATCTGATGATGGCTTGCGAGCTTGCTGAGCAGGTGGCGGAGGGCTGTTTTTTCGTCGCCATCGAGACAGGCAAAGAACTTCTCATCGTTGCGATCGGCAATCTCTGCCAGCTCAGGAACGACGCGCCGTCCCGCACCCGTCAATGAGAGTAGTTGAACCCTGTTGTCTTCGGGTTTGATCCTGCTCCTGATCCAACCCTTCGACTGGAGCTTATCGACGATCTTGGAGATCGCTCCTCGGGTCATCGTCAGAGCTTCGGCCATCTCTCCCGGTGTTGCGTGACCCAGGTCCCAGAGGTGACGCAGCAGAACCCACTCGGCGACGGATGTTCGCCTGAACTGAAGGGAGCGGGCAAATTCGTCCGAGACCGCATTCGATACTCGCCGTAGCAAATACCCAAGGTGGCTTTCGAGCTCGGAGATGGACGTGTGGGTGGGGCCTTTACTTTCCATGGAAACCATTATGCTTTCCACGGAAACTAATGTCAAGCGTTTTAGAGGTTGTTGACTTTAGGCCGAGTCACTCATTCACGCTATCGGGTCGATTTTGCGGATTCCGATTGGATGGTCGCCGATACTTCCGTAGCGTGATTTAAATCACGCTACGTCCGGTTGGACGGTAATCCAGGGTGCGCCGGGATAAACCG
>PKXI01000284.1 GCA_003133425.1 Acidobacteriaceae bacterium | reverse complement strand
ATCAGGAAGTGCTGCATGGTGCAATTCCCAGCGCTTGGGCTCGAAATTCCCGAAGACCATCCTGACCGAAGTAGATATATTTCTATCAAATCACGCAAAAGCCAGATGAATGCCGCTGATTTGGCAGAAATTACTCTGATGGGCAGAGGAGACATCCTATTCCTTTACACGGATGGTGTTTACGACGGTAGTGATGAAGTGGAAAGAAGAGAGTTCGAACGAATCATTCGAGAACATAAAAAGGAGCCGGCAAAGGACATCTGTAACGCGATCCTCGAGCGTGCAATTGGAAATGATGAGCTTCTCAGACTGAGCGGGGAGGCTGACCGCATCGACGACAAGACGGTGTTTATCGTCAAGAGTACGTAGAGATTTGTCGCTACGGGATCTTTCTCGTGCCCAAAGTTCCTTTTCCCGAGTCCGGTCAGAGAGTGTCTTTCCATCTCGCGAAGCGCCCAGTTGCTGTGGATCATAGGGTATAGCAGGCTTGGAAAACGTCAGCCGTTCGGAAAGACCATTTTCTGCGGATCGACGGCGTCATCGAAGGTCTTTTCGTCGATCAAGCCAGTTGAAAGCGCCGCCTTCTTCAGCGTCGTCTCCTCTTCCAGCGCCTTGTAAGCGATCTTCGATGCCTCGTCGTAGCCAACCACGGGGCATAGTGCTGTCACAAGCATCAGTGAGTTCTGAACAAATTGCGCGATTCGCCTTTCATTCAGGGACGTCCCCTCGACCGAGAAGACCCGAAACTTCTCGCACCCGTCAGCGAGAAGGCGTGCGGAGTGAAGAAAGTTATTGATGACGAGCGGTCGCATCGTATTCAGTTCAAAGTTGCCCTGCGACCCGGCGAACGCTACGGCCGAATCATTTCCGATGACCTGGATCGAGATCATGATGATGGCCTCACACTGTGTCGGGTTCACTTTGCCGGGCATGATCGAAGACCCGGGCTCGTTGGCGGGCAATATCAACTCACCAAGTCCGCAGCGCGGTCCAGATGCCAGCCAGCGCATATCGTTGGCAATCTTGATCAGTACGACGGCAAGCGAGCGAAGCGCGGCGTGCGCGTTCACCATGGCGTCAACAGAACTCTGTGCAGCGAACTTATTCGGTGCGGTTACGAAGGGCAGCCCAGTCAACTCCGCAATCTTTGCTGCGATTCCTTCGGCGAAGCGAGGAGGAGCATTCAGTCCGGTGCCCACTGCGGTGCCACCCGCCGCCAACTGATAGATGCCAGTAAGGGAATTGTCGATCAACCGAATGGCATCGCGAAGCTGGACAGCATAGCCTGACCATTCCTGGCCGACGGTGAGCGGCACAGCATCTTCAAGATGCGTTCTGCCGATCTTGACGATGGAATGCCACTTATTTGCTTTGTCTTCGATCGCCGCGGCCAAGGCATCCACTCGGGGCAGGAGATAATTCTTAACTGCCAGCGCGCTAGCGATGTGCATCGCCGTTGGAAAAGTGTCATTCGAAGACTGCGATATGTTGACATGGTCGTTCGGATGGATCGGAGTTTTGCTCCCTAATTCTCCACCAAGAAATTGAATTGCGCGGTTAGCGATCACTTCGTTGACGTTCATGTTTGTCTGTGTTCCCGATCCGGCCTGCCATACAAACAGAGGGAACTCACTATCCAAGTGACCGGCTATCACTTCGTCGGCGGCAGCGGAGATAGCATTTGCCCGCCACAGTTCGAGGAGTCCAGCCGCTGCATTCACATGCGCCGCGGCCTTCTTCACGTATCCATAAGCGTGAAATACCTCCTTGGGAAGACGCTCATTGCCAATGGCAAAGTGGATGAGCGCGCGTTCCGTCTGCGCTCCCCAGTAGTGATTTGCCGGAACGTCGATCTCGCCCATCGAGTCTGTTTCCTTGCGCTTTCCAGTTGCTTCAATGCCGATGGGAATCCGCTTCAACTCTCGTGCTCTCTCTGTAGCCATGCATCACCTCGTCATTTGAGTTAGCGTATTCCCCGAATTATTTTGGCAATTGAAAAATGTGGTCTCCCGCAGACTTGAGTGCCCCGAAAGGTGGCATCTCCCTTATGCATCTCGTCTTTAGATCAAACTGCGAGTTGCAGATTGAATCACATTGACCACGGCCGTTGGGTAAACTCCCAGCCAGACCAGTACTACGAGGAACACGGCCAGAACCAGGATTGCCGCCGGCGCACGGTGCGGAAGCGGTTCGAGAGCCAGAGCACCCCCTACCGTGTGCTGGTACATGGCTGTCACAATTCGCAGGTAATAGAAGAGACCGATGGTGCTGGTAATAACCAGGATCAGGATGAGCGCCCAGGCTCCCTCGGCTGCGCCTGCGGCAACGATGTAGAACTTGCCGAGGAAACCTGCCGTCAGTGGAATACCAGCCAGCGAAAGCAGCATAGCCGTGAAGGCCAGTGCGATTCCAGGCCGTCGCCAGAACAGTCCCCGGTAATCTTCGAGTTGGTCAGCGTCGCGCTGCTGCCCGGAGAGCAAAGTGACCACGGCGAATGCGCCCAGGGTCATGACGAAGTAAGCCATGAGATAGAACACCACGGCATTCGCGCCCAGGGCGCCGCCGACTTCGAGGGCCACAAGCAGATAGCCCATGTGCGCAATGGAGGAGTATGCCAGGATTCGCTTCACATTGTTTTCGAAGAGCGCGAGCAAGTTGCCCGTGAACATAGACGCGATGGCGATAATCGATAACACGAGAAGCAGGGGTGCGAATTGGCCCGTCCCAGACTGGGTGAAATACCGCAACAGCAATGCGAACATGCCTCCTTTGGAAACAGTGGCAACGAAGGCGGTCACCGGCGCGGGCGCTCCCTGATAGACATCCGGCGTCCACATGTGGAAAGGCACAAGGGCCAGTTTGAAGCCGATGCCGGTAACGATCATCGCCGTGCCGGGCAGGAGCAGTCCAAGATTCAAGTCTGCACGGATAGCCAAAAGATGGGCCATCTGGCGGAAGTCCATTGTCCCGAGATCGGCATAAACCAAGGCGATCCCAAAGACGAGGAATGCTGACGAAGAGGCAGCCAGAACCAGATATTTAACTCCTGCCTCTAACGGAAGCGGTCGATCGCCGAAATAGGCGATCAGAGCATAGAGCGCAACGCTGAGGACTTCGAGTCCGAGAAACAGCGAAGCGAAGTGACTGCTGGCGGCCAGGACCATGGCGCCTAGCGTCGCCACCAGCAGCAGGATATAGAACTCCTCCTTGTTGCCTTCCCGCTTTTCCAGATAGCCATACGCCAGCAGCGCCACTGCAAAACTGGCCGCAAGAATCAATCCGAAGAAGAAGAGAGCGTACCTGTCGATGACGAGCAGCGCCGTCACCTGGCGCATAGGAACAAAGAATATTGACCCAAAGCCCGCCGCCAGACCGGCAAGTGTGAGTCCGAATGCAACCGCGTGATTGCGGCCCACAGCAACCGCTCCAAGCATCACGACAGCAGTCGCGGCGACCAACAGGAGTGGCAACAGGGCTAGCAAGTCAACGGCAGTCATGGATCATCTCCAAAGTGCGGGAGCGTGCTTTGCAGCTTGCGCGAAAGTTTGAAAAACGGGTTGAGGGAATAGACCAAGCCAGAGCAGCAAAACGATCATCGCACCTAGAACCAGGCCCTCGCGAAAAGCCAGATCAGGCAATTGCCATGGGCGGAGGTTCGGTCCCTGGAAGACGCGCTGCACAAAACGGAGTGCATAGAAAGTTGCCGCAAGAACCCCACAGGCCGCCACGGCGGCCATAGCGACATGGGCACGATAGGTTCCCAACAAAATCAGGAACTCGCCGATAAAGTCGCCGAGACCAGGGAGTCCCAGAGATGCCAGGGCGAAGAACAAAGCAACTCCGCTCAACCTCGGCATTGTGTCCCATACGCCTCCCATGGCACCGATGTCGCGCGTGTGCATTCGACCTTCGAGAGCGCCGGCCACAAGGAAGAGCGCACCAGTGCTGATGCCGTGAGCGATCACAGTCATTACGGCTCCCTGAAGTGCGAGCTGATTCCCGGCAAAAATCCCCAGCAGCACGAAACTGAGGTGACTGATGCTGGCATAGGCAATCAGCCGCATCAGATTTGTTTGTGAAAAGGCCAGGATAGCCCCGTAAAGGATCCCAACCACCGCGAGCGTCATCGCCACCGGTGCGAACGTGCGTGCCGCATCCGGGAACAGAGGGAAGATAAAACGGATCATCGAATATGCGGCTGTAGTTGCCAGAAGACTGGCGAGGAGCAGGTTCGTTGCAGTGGAAGCCGCGGCGCAGGCGTCTGGCAACCATGTGTGGAACGGAAATATCGGGAGCTTGACTGCGAAGGCGATAAAGAAGCCCAGCATGATCCACATCGCCGCATGAGGACTGAGCGGCGTACCGAGCAGTTCCGTGTACCCGAAGGTGTAAGTGCCCNNCCCCAGATGGAGATGAGGAAGTACATCGGAACAAGCATCAGTTCCCAGGCGAAATAGAAAAGGAACAGGTCAAGCGAGAGGAAGACACCGAGAATTCCGGCGAGAATCCACAACAGGTTGAAGTGGTAAAACCCGACTGCCCTAGTGATGTCAGTCCACGAAATCACAACCGACACAACACCTAAAAAGAGCGTGAGCAGGATGAACAGAAGGCTAAGGCCATCCAGTCCGAGGTGGAATCGAATACCGAACTGTGGAATCCAACCCCAGTTCAACTGTTCGATCCACTGACTCGCACCGGCGCTGCCGAAACCAAAGTCCCGCACCGCCATCACCAGCACCAGAACCAGGTCGAGGGAAACAGAAGAGAGGGCGATCCAGCGGCACAACAGAGGATGCGAGCGCGCGGCTAGCGCGGCGAAAAGCCCGCCAGCGAGGAGGACGACAATCAACCAGAGAAGGATCATAGGAACAGCACCACTGCGATAAAGACGATCGATCCAGCCGCGATTCCGGCGGCATACCAGCGCAGTTTCCCTGTTTCGGTGCGTCTGAGAACACTCCAGGTGATTTCGGTTATGCCGGCCACACCGGCATAGACGGCGTCAATGAAGTCGTTCTTGTCGACCTGCGCAAGCCAGACCAGAGGCCGCACAAATAGCCGGTCATAGAGCCAATCCATCCCCCAATCCGAAAGCCAGAAGCGGTGCAGCACCCCTCCCGCGGCGCTCGACCCCAGATTCTCGGCATAAGTCGGCTTACGCAAGAAAAGAATGTACGCAATGGACGTGCCCAGCAGAAACACTATGGCTGCGATACCTTCGGAAGCAGTTTCAGTGATGCGAATTGCGTGGAAGTCTCCGACATTCCAGGGAAGAACTGTCTCCAGAAATCGTGCGAATGGGCGTTCAACATACCCGCCAACAATCGACAGGAGGCCGAGTATCAGGCAGGGAATGTACATCGCCTTGCCGGCTCTCCTGGTGACCTGGCTATGCGCCTCGCCAAAGAAAACCAGGAAGATCATGCGGAAGGTATAGATCGATGTCAGCAGGACGCCGAGCAGAGCAACGACCCAAAGCGCAGTACTCCCGTGGGCCGCGCTGAGGGCACCCCAGAGAATCCAGTCCTTGCTGAAGGCGCCGGCGGTGACCAGTGGCAGCCCAGCTAGCGAGAGTCCCGCGATCAAGAATGTCCAGAATGCGACTGGGAGTTGCTTGCGCAGCCCGCCCATGCGAAAGATGTTATGCTCCTCGCCCAAGGACTGGATGACGATTCCCGCTCCGAGGAACAATAACGCCTTGAAAAAGGCATGAGTCATGAAATGGAAGATGGCTGCCGGCCATGCGCCTACGCCAAGCGCGAGAAACATGTATCCAATTTGACTTATGGTCGAATAGGCCAGTACGCGCTTGAGGTCCCATTGCGTCAGGGCACTGAAGCCTGCCATCAGTAGAGTTGCAGCGCCGATGACTGCAACCGCGAACTGTGCCTGCGGCGCGAGGGAAAACAGGATATGCGTGCGCGCGATCAGATAGACGCCGGCTGTGACCATGGTGGCGGCATGGATCAGCGCGCTGACCGGGGTCGGGCCGGCCATCGCATCGGGAAGCCACGTCTGCAACGGCAACTGTGCCGACTTTCCAACTGCCCCGCCCAGCAGTAGCAGCGCGGCCGTAGTCGCAGCAGCAGAGCCGATCGGCCAGTGTTGGGAGGCCCGCTGCATGAGTTCCTGGATGTTGAGTGTGCCCAATTCGTGAAAGAGCAGAAAGAGGCCGATCACGAGGGCGGTGTCGCCGACACGGGTCACGATGAATGCTTTTCGGCCGGCCAGGCCATTCTCCGCATCACGATACCAGAACCCGATAAGCAGATAACTGCACAGGCCGACGCCTTCCCATCCCAGATAGAGCAGGAGCAGGTTATCCGCGAGAAGCAACGTCAGCATCGACGC
>PKXI01000371.1 GCA_003133425.1 Acidobacteriaceae bacterium | reverse complement strand
TCAGGCGCAGGCACTGCGCGCGCTCCTGCACCTCCACGACCGTACGGACCAGGTTGCGCTCATCGCTCCACAGTTGCAGCAGGCAGCGCCCGTGCGACTCGCTCACTGCGTAATGGGCAGTGCGCATGTCGAAGATGACACGGCCATCCTCGATAAGCGCCGCCGCCGGATGATCCGCGAGATAGCTTTCGATGCTTTTGGCAAGCCGGCCGGCAGATGCCGCTGCGTCTTCAGAGTCCACGTGCAGCTTACCAGCCATTACGCGTGCGCAGGCCGGTTATGTGCGCGGTGTGGTGGCGTCCGTGCCACTCGTAAATCGCCAGCGCGCGTTCGAGATTCTGGCGGCCATTCACGGGATGAACGAAGCCCTTCTGGAAGTCCTGTTCCGTCATAGATTCCAACAATGCTACCCACCGCTCGTGCAGTGCGTCGATGAACATCAATGAGCCTTCAATGGGTGTCTCGCTGTCTGCGAGCCGTGCCCAGGCCGCTTCGTCGTACGGCTTGATGGTGGGCCAATCCTCGGTTAGCGCGAGCTTGAAGCGGATAAAGGAGTTGGCGTGGCTGTCGGCGAGGTGATGCACGGTCTGCCGCACGGTCCAGCCGCCTTCGCGATAGGGTGTGTTGAGTTGCGCATCGCTCAGCCCGCTCACCGCCGCCCGCAATTGCCCAGGGAGGAGGCGCAGAGCCTGGATGTGTGCGGAGCGAGTGGCGGCCGTGCCGCCGGCCTGAGCGCTGAAGCGGCCGATTGGATAGCGCAGGTCGTCCAGTTCTGTCATGGAGAAAACATTACCACGCCTACCGTGCCGGCCTCACATTGGGGGGTGCTGAAACAGGTATGGATTGGGTCCGAGGTCAGTGAGAATTCTTCGCGGTGTGGTGTTTTGTAGCGGGGTGATTTGGGGCGGGGTGTGGCGTCGTGGCGTGTTGGACTTTGGGGTGCTGCGCAGTGGGATGCTGTGTAGTCGGGTGCTGTGCCGTGGGGTGCAGTGCGGTCGGGTGCTGTTCAGTCGGATGCGGCGTGGAGGGGTGCTGATTGTCCTTCGAGCCGGCAAACGCCGGACTGGCAAGCACCATTGAGAGAAGCACGGCAGCAAGAATCTTCTTCATGCGACGAATCTAGCATGATGGCTGTGCCTATGGCACGGGCCAAGTTGCCGCGCACCAAGACAGGAACCAATCAACCCCGGTCCACCGCTGGAGAAGCTTCAGTACCGGGGTCCGACTTAGGCCTTGTGGTGATGTTGGTGAGCGTGGTGGTGGTGATGATGGTGGGTCGCGGCAAATGCCGGACTTGCAAGCACCATCAAAAGCAGGGAGGCAGCAATAATCTTGATCATGGTGAAAATGTAGCATGGCGGAGACGGCACCGGCATCAGCCAATCAACCGCGCACCAAGAAAGGAACGGGTGCCGAGCCCACTGTAAGTAAATGTAAGCTCCTGAAAAAACATGGGCTCATATGAGAGAAGGCAGCAAAGGGAAAAGCGTACCTGGCAAGAAGAAAGTTAGAGTGTGCCACACATCGAGAACTGGATTCATTACGAAGTAGAACCATGGGCGGCAAGCACCAATGCAAAGCCCCTCCCGGGGGGCACCCGGAAGGGGTTTTGCATCATTCCATCCGACTATTGAACAGTTACGCTAACCTGTTGTGTCGAACGTCCAAATTGGTTGGTTGAGTTCAGTGTGTAGGTAGTCGTCTTCGTTGGAGTAACCGTTTGGCTTCCTCCGCGCACTGTGCCGACCACGTCGATAAAGTCGTAGGAGTCGCCGCTGACGGTCCAGGTTAGTGTTACCGGTGTGCCCGCTGCCACGGTGGTTTGCGAGGCGGCGAAGCTGCTGATTGTGGGCACGGCTCCGGTAGGAGCAGTGCCTGAATCGTATTCGGTGCCCATCTGCACTACATCGAATGCCGATGCGTCGACGTTGCCCAGATTATGCAGGTCGCTATCGTTCCAGCGCGAATCGGGGGTTCCCTGGAAAAACATGTTGCTGCCGTTATCGGCAACAATCATGCCGTACTGCTGCATGGCCTTGAGGATCACCTGATTAGTTGCGCTGTAGCTGGATATGTTGAAGCTCGCCTTGAGCCTGAGCCGCATTCCCATGATGTTGCTGGTGCTGGAACTGGTTCCCGCCGCGTGCGAGGCAGGAGCCACAAAGTAACCGCCATTCAAATCGCTCTTGGTGTTATTCACCGTCACGCGAATCGCATGATTGATAACTCCCGCGGCCACTTCGTCGTAGCGCACCAGCCCTGGGAATATGGTCAGGCCTGCCGCGTCCACTGAGGTCCATCCATAAGGCCGACGCTCGCTCGTGGTCATGTCCCAGACAGCCCCGTTTGACGCAGACCAGGTGCCGTTGCACAGTTGAGTTGCATATGTTTCATAAATCCAGCACTTGGTTTTGTCGATAACAATAACGTGATTGTCACCATTGGTAGAACAATTCCCCGGCGCACCCTCGATTGGAGCATTGAGCGGGTACGGGTAAAGGGTGATGTCACTTTCATCGGGATATCCGTTCATGGTGACATTGACTCCCGGAGTGGAATTGGAGTCCACGACTATATAGGGAATTCCATACCCACCATCGGCGGGCGTGGAGAAATCCGGATGCAAGCCGCTGCCCGTTAGTGCGCTGATGATAGTTGCCGAGCTGGAATCGACGGCGGCAGAAGCGATGTTCGTGTTCCATGCGTTCGAAGTTGGAAACGGAACGTAGCCATTAAGGCTGCCCAAGTTGCCTGTACTAATGTTTCCGCATGCATTCCCAGCAGTTGCCGCACTAATCGTAATACTCAAACTGGACGTCGCTGCCTGCTTTGTGGGCGTGGACGCGTCCGTGACATTTGCTGATACTGAGGCTGCACCCACTGTGGTCGATGTACCTGTAATTGCGCCTGTCGAACTGTTGATCGATAGTCCGCTGGGCAGGCCGGTCGCGCTGAATATATAAGGCGCGGTGCCACCGGATGCGGCAATCGCGCCAGTATAGGCGACGCCCGACGTTCCGCCAGGAAGAGACGTTGTCGTAATGGCCAGTGGGTTTGGTGCGACGGAAGCTGCAATCGTGATCGGCAAGTTCGACGTCTTTATCTGGGCTGTGGGCGAGGTCGCGTCTGTCACCTTAATGGCCACCGTCGATGTTCCTACGGAACTTTGCGCCGGCGTACCCGAGATTGTGCCCGTTGAGCCGTTGATGGACAATCCGCTGGGCAGGCCGGTCGCGCTGAACAGATAAGGCTTGGTTCCTCCGTATGCGGTAATCACGCCGGTATAGGCCACGCCGGCCGTGCCGCCTGGGAGAGATGTTGTCGTGATGGCCAGTGGGCTTGGCGCGACGGAAGCTGCAATCGTGATCGGCAGGTTGGCTGTCGCCGAATGCGGCGAATTTGTGTTGGAATCTCTTACCGTTATCGCCACCGACGATGTACCCACGGAACTTTGTGCCGGCGTGCCTGAGAGTGAGCCCGTTGAACTGTTGATAGATAATCCGCCGGGCAGGCCGCTTGCGCTATAGGTATAAGGAGTGGTGCCGCCAGTTGCTGATATCCGAGCGCCATACGCGACGCCAACTGTCCCACCGGGGAGTGAGGTGGTGGTAATCACAAGTGAACGGTTGTAACGATGTTGGCTAAACGATTTGGTTGCCGTTGCGGTAATTGCAAATAGCATTACCACAAACAATGTTGCGCGCTTCATATTCTCTCCAAGTTGCATACGATCAACGCAGCAGATCCTGTTCAATCGGCATTCGGGCACAGATTCCCGGGTTATGTTAGGGGGCAGCCGAGGCGAGGAGCGCGTAACACGAGCGCGAGTGCGGTGCTAGAGCGGGGCAACGAAATAGGAGTTAAATATTCCCCGCCCTAGCATCGCGGATCGCAAGAAGAGCGACAGTGTTTGCGAATTAGAAATGATCTGCTATTGCTTTTAGGAGAGCAATCGCACAGCCAAACATGACCTTGTCTGCTAAGAAAACTCTGATGAGTGGAATGTTCAATTTAGCTCAGACATTCGTCTAGGCGTGAAATGACGAGCTTTCATGAGGCAACTTTAGCTAGGTAGTTCTTACACCCAATCGAGTTTTTTACATCATCGGTTTTACGCGATCGTACGGTATCGTACGGTTAAGATAGTGGAATATTGCGGGAGTGAGATCGGCATCACCATAAACGGGAACTGCGGGAGCGGTGGCAATATTTCCGGAAAGTGCCCGGCATCGAACTTCCCTGCTGATTTCGATCAAAAAAACTAAAAGCGTTGGCGCCTGCTCGCTCGCTCCCGCCGAAACAGCAGGGAGCGTAAACTGAAAGAACCATGACGATACCGGTACCTTCCCCTGCTCCCGGCCATAAGCGTTATTTTTTTGAAAAATTCGGCATCACCGAACGGCTGCTTGAGCGGTGCCTTGGCGAAGCTCTCTCGGCGGGCGGCGACTATGCCGACCTCTACTTTGAATCTGTTACCGCAACTTCGTTGGGTGTCGATGAGCAGATCGTCAAATCGGCCAGCCAGGGGACCAGTGCGGGATGCGGAATTCGCGTGCTCTCCGGCGAGCGCACCGGCTATGCCTACACTGACAATCTAAGTCCTGCGCGGCTGCTCCATGCCGCACGGACAGCGGCCCTGATTGCTTCGGGGCCGGCGAAACAACCGGTGCAGGGATTCACCGAGGCGCCCGCTGCCGATCTCTATCCTGTTCCGTTGGGCGGATACGATCTGGACCTGGCCGCGCGGCTTGAGTTGATCCTCCGCGCCGATCGCGCTGCTCGCGCCTTCGACAATCGCGTTGTGCAGGTGAGGGCAAGTTATAGCGAGGAACTGCGTCGCATCCTGATCGCCGCCTCTGACGGCGCATTCGCCAGCGATACCCAGCCTCTCTGCCGGCTCAACGTCTTTGTCATCGCTAAAGAGGGTGCTGTTACCACCAAGGGCGGTGCGGGCGGCGGCGGACGGTCGGGGCTCGATCAGTTTGTCGGCTCTAAGAGTCCGGAGGGTCTGGCGCGCGAAGCTGCACGCGGTGCGATTCTGCAATTGGGTGCCGTGCCCGCACCCGCAGGCGAGATGGAAGTCGTGCTCGGACCCGGCTGGCCGGGCATTCTGCTGCATGAGGCGGTGGGGCACGGCCTCGAAGCAGACTTCAACCGCAAAAAGACTTCCGCATTTACCGGGCTGATCGGACAATCAGTGGCCAGTTCCAAAGTCACCGTGGTGGACAACGGAACCATGGCCGGGCGTCGCGGCTCTCTCAACGTGGACGACGAGGGATCGCCGACCCAGGAGACGGTGCTGATTGAAGGCGGCATCTTGAAGGGCTATCTTTCCGACAAGCTTTCTGCGCGGCTGATGGGTTGCGCCAACACCGGGTCGGGGCGGCGCGAGAGCTACCAGTCGATTCCCATGCCGCGCATGACCAACACCTATATGCTGGCCGGGGACGACGCGCCTGAAGACATTCTGCGTTCGGTCAAGCGGGGGCTCTATGCCGTCAACTTTGGCGGCGGCCAAGTGGACATTACCAACGGCAAGTTTGTGTTTTCGGCGTCTGAGGCCTACCTGATCGAGGACGGCAAGATTACTGCACCGGTGCGCGACGCGACGCTGATTGGCAACGGGCCTGAAGCGCTCAAGCACGTGTCGATGGTTGGGCACGATTTGAAGCTGGACGAGGGCATAGGCACCTGCGGCAAGGACGGACAGAGCGTGCCGGTGGGCGTAGGTATGCCCACGATCAAGCTCGACAGGATGACTGTGGGGGGAACAGGCACCCAGTAAATATCCTCCGG
>PKXI01000264.1 GCA_003133425.1 Acidobacteriaceae bacterium | reverse complement strand
AAGCTCGTCCATTTTGACTGTGACTGCAACGAATGCCACGCAAGTGACAGTTACCGGTAGCGATGGCACCAAATATACTCTGCAGCCGAGCGGCGGAACCCAGTCAGTCAGTCCAACCTCGACGACGACTTACACGGCGACCGCGACTGGCGCTGGTGGGACGACCTCGGCAACTGCAATCGTAACAGTGGCAGCGAATGCCGCACCGACCGTCAGCATCATAGCTAATCCGATGTCAGTTATCTCGGGGAATTCATCCACACTGACGGTGGCTGCGACCAATGCTACACAGGTTACGGTGACCGGATCAGATGGCAGCAGTTATACGCTTCAGCCAAGCGGAGGAACGCAGTTGGTCAGCCCCACCGTGACTACGACTTACACAGCAGCAGCAACTGGTATAGGGGGACCCGCATCTGCGAGTGTGACAGTGACCGTGGCTCCGGCAGGCAGTCTTCAATCCATCGGCCACGTAATCTTCATGATGCAAGAGAACCATACGTTCGACAACTATTTCGGGATGTTGAATCCCTACCGGAAAGCGAACAGTTGGAACATTGGAGACGACGGCAAGGACTATGAAGTGGACGGCATCGACGACAAGCTGACCACGATCAGTAACATGGACGATGAAGGTACATCGTTCCCGCTTTTCAAATTCACCAGCACTTGCGTCGACGATGAAACTTCGGCCTGGCTGGCAAGCTATGGCGAGGTCAATCGCTACAACTTCCTCGCTACACGTCCGATCCTGATGGACGGCTTTGTTCACAACGCAGAAGGCTATGCGAAGAGCTGCGCGATCCCTGGCGCAGGTGGAAGTTGTTCCGGCAAGTTCACCGATCTGACTGGTCAGCGCTCTATGGGGTATTACGACCAGAGCTTCTTCAATTACTACTACTACATGGCGTCTCAGTTCGCTGTGTCCGATCGCTGGTTCTCGCCGGTATCGACCAAGAGCATTGGGAATCGCATCGCCACCTTCACGGGCGGCACGACTCAGGGTCTAACCATGGACCCCGGCGGCGATGATCATCTTTCGCAGCAGCTCGACATTCCAACCATTTTTCAGGAACTTGACCTGGCCAAGGTGTCGTGGAAGATCTATTACACGGTCACTGAGGGCTTTTGCCTCAATGACGATGACTGCACCGGCTCCGCAAATGCGGCATATCCCGCGACCACCTTTTCAAACCTGGCCTACTCATACAAATATATGTACGAGAATCCCACCGGTGCTGCCTGTATCGCTCCAACGCAGGCGTCGAGCGTAGTCGGTGATACGACGAACTCCTTCTGCATCGATCCGAACCACGTTGCCCCGGTGTACAGCCAGGCCACCCCGCAATACACTTACTTCACCGATCTCACCAACGGTACACTTCCCAGCTTTGCCTTCATTGAGGCCGGTTACGCCAATAATGACGAGCATCCAGGCTCGGGCCAGTCGGTTCTGCTCGGCCAGGTGCAAGTAGCGAACATCGTGAATTCATTGATGGCGAGTCCGGAGTGGAACGACTCCGTCTTCTTCCTCAGCTACGACGAGGGGGGAGGGCCATACGATCACGTTCCACCCGTACCCGGCCACTCCAACGACAACACCGATGCATCGTTAGGGACGATCCCGGACATCTCATCGATCACGGTGAATCCCGATGCTTACTTTCCATGTGTGCCGACCGGCGGCATTCCTACGACTCATTGCGACCTGGCATCGAATGACCCGGGCGCCAATGCAGGCGACGCCGCGGCCCTACAGGGATTTGCCGCACAGCTAGGTTTCCGCTTGCCGAACATAATCATCTCGCCTTTCACCCGGCGGCATTATGTTTCGCACACGCCAATGGATCACACTGCGGTGATCAAGTTTGTCGAGAACAGGTTTATCGGCAGCGCCGCGCATCTGACTGCCCGCGATGCCGCACAGCCTAACCTGCTGGAGTTTTTCGACTTCAAGGGCATCCCATGGATCACACCGCCGACTCCGCCAACACCCGTGACGGCCCAATCGTTGGGGTACAATCCGTGCACCCCTGCGAGCATGGGGCCGTAAGCCAATGAACCATCCAGATGGGGAGCTGCAACTCACCGTGGCTCCCGGCCCGTGGCAAGTTGTCAGCGGTCCGGGAGCAGGCTCTTACCAGTACGTGACGCTGAAATTGTCCACATACGTGGTATTCGCGGTGTTGATGGCGTTTCCGTCCATTTGGTAGTTTGCCGTCACACCCCACCAGCCCGGGTCCGCAATCCCCGCAGGATACGTCTTGTTCAGCGTGTAGGTGGTGCCGTTCAGTTCAATCGACTGGTAGAGCAACGTGTTGTCTGATTCCCGCTGCAAGTTGAGGGTCACATGGTTCCAGCCATTCACGAACTGACAGGGCACTCCCGCTGATACCCACAGGTTGTTCACGTTGTCCCATATGTCCCAGTTCCCATCACCCAAGTGATTGCACTGCGTTCCCCAGACCATTCCGACGCCGTTCAGATACATGCTTATGTCGAATTCAAGTACCTGCGTGATACTGTCTTTCGTTACATAGAAGTAGCTGTCGTAGATGAAGTTATGGATGGACGGAAGAATCGCGCGGTTCGCATCCGGTATTTGCGGCGAATTCTGACCGATGAGCTGGGCAGAGAACAGACCGTCCGCATACGGACTAGCAGGGTTGAGCTCGAACATGGTGGCGTTGCCGCTCAGCGAGGGTTCCTCGACCTTGAATATCTCTTCAATTGAGGTGCCGAAACACGGTGTCAGGCAGTCGGCATAAGCAGGCGGCATCTGAATCCAGCTGCGCCAGTTTCCAGAGGAGGTCTGGATATTCGAGATTACGGTTTGACCCTGGGGCGTGATCTGGACGTTGGCCTTCGGCGAGACCGGCGTGTTGGATACACCGCCGCAACCCGCGAGGAACAAAAGCATTAGAGGCAAGTAACGACGTTTCTCCATTAGTTTTCCTTCGACACATAATTACGGGCGCAGACATCCCGTGGACCCTGCGCACGCAAAGGGTCAGCCCGGATGGAATCGGTTTTTCTTAAAGCCTGAAAGAAGGGGACAGAACCATCGCCTCTGTTCTGTGTCTTCGTTTTCGGTGCGACCCAACTTCTTTCACTTATCTCGTCGGCGCCAGCAGCAGTGACCAGACTGCCGTCCGTTCAATAGGAGTGTTAAGAACAAACTGAGCTAATTGGCTCAACAATCGAATCCCACAATCGTGGTACCCGGTCGTCCAAAAGAGCGCAGGCTCCCATGAAGTAATTCTTCCTATCTTGGCAACTTTAGGGGATCCAAAGACATAGACTTCAAGGAGACTCGCACCGAGGTCAGGCTCAGTTGCGCATGCTTCAACTAGCGGGCAGTTTTGCGCATTCTCATCAGTCGCAGCTTCCGCTCGGCATCTTGCCTTAGGTCTCGAACTCCATAGCGCGACTCTGACAATTTTTGAAATTCTGTATAAAACAGTACACTTTTTATGTATAAAACGGAACACTTATTATGCCGCAACGCAGGATTTGTCAATAAGTTTGCGAATAAGTGCAGATAAATTGCGAATAAGTGAAGGCGGCGGACGACTTTGGGTTGCCGAAAGCTTCAACTAAGGAAAGGCTAAAGTCCCAATTCGACGTAAGTCTCGCCGTAGTAGTTCGCCATCAATCGATGATTTTTAGCGGTTCCTAGTCAAAAGCCGAGTAAGTCGCAAGCAGCCATTCATGGCCAGAATCCTTGCGGTCCAATAGCGTTGAGCGCCGCACGTGAGGTGTGCTTACTTAGCCCGCATCCGCCGATAGCTGCTAGCTACGAATCGTGCCGCAGGTTGTGTCAAGAATTCCGCGTTATGCAGAGCCACGGCGACCTTCAAGTAGTACAACATTCTCGGTCGGCTCGACGCGTTCTCACACATACTCCGTACTGATTGATGTTCCGATTCACGGGGTCAAGTTTGACGTCGGACGATAAGGAGCATTTGGACGTCTATGGGGAATCCGCGGGACCTTCCACCAAACTGAAGTAAACTCGCGGTCACCGCCAAGCCAGCCTTTCGCTCGGACACCCCTACGTATTTCCTGCGTCTGTGCCAACAATGTGGATTGTTTGCGCGCCGACCTCCGCTCACGACCCTTGAGAACTGTGCCGCCGGATGCGCCACGGGTTTCGCGTTATTGGGCGTCAGAGTCCGCTTTGACGATTTCCGTTCAAAAGCAAAGCCCGCTGATTTAGCGGGCTTTAGCATCAATTATTTGGTAGCGCTACCGGGAATTGAACCCGGGTTTTAAGATTGAGAATCTCACGTCCTAACCCCTAGACGATAGCGCCACACACTTTGAGGGATAGCCGTCTCCGGCCACTCTCCTAATTTAACAAAAAAACGGTACGAAGCCAAAGGTAAGTACGGCGAACTGGCCCTCTCAGATGCCCAGCTTGCGGACTTCGTCGTTGTAGTACTTACGGTAAAGAATCTCCCACTCCTGGGAGCCTTCAAGGATGATCTTTCGCTGGTTGGCGATCTTCAACCGCGCGGCTGTGTCGATGCGGGCCTCGTCGGTGAGCAGGGCTGTGAGCGCCTTGCGCGCCTCCTGGCGGATGGTGTTGCGATCTTCGAGGAATCCGACCTGGTCGATCTCGGCCAGGGTGTCGGCCACGGTGTGGGCCAGCTTGTTGAGTTTGTCGGGGCTGATCCTCATAGCACCGCCTTGTACTTTTTGGCCAGCTCGGTCTTGACCTTTTTGAACATCTCGGCATATTGCGCGCCGGACTTGCGCATCTCTTCGGAGTAAGCCTCAAGAATGACGCGTACTTCCTCGTTGATGCGGTCTTCGAGGGACAGTTCGTCGAGCAGACCCTCGTTGACGCGCGCCTCGGTCACCTTCATGTCGCTGGTGGTGATCATCTTGGCGTCGATGAGGTGCTTGACCGTGCGGCGGGCCAGATACCCTATGTAATCGCGAGAAAAAATCATGGGTTAAGGCTCAGGATAACGCATTGGACCGCAGGCTGTACACCGTTGTCGTAATGCACGACGCAATGAGGCGAAAAGGTTTGGGGCGCGAGGCAAATAGGCTACGCGTCAGCCGGGCCGCGAGCGTCTGCCGCGCATTCCCAGGAGGCCGGTGGCGAGTTGTCAAAAAAGCACAAGAAAACTCGCCCAAAACCGAAGCGAAACCCGCTATTTGTGCCCTGCGGACCTCCGCGGCCGTTCGACCCGATTATTCGCATTGAAAACGAATGAAATAGAGGGACTTAGCAGATCATGTTGAGGTATATTGGCCTATCCCCCGAGACCGGAAGGTATTCCGGTTCAAAACTTCAAAAGACAAAGGAGATCATCGTGGCTAGCTTCTGTACGAAATGTGGAGCTGAACTGTCTCCCAACACGCAATTCTGTGCCACATGCGGCACACCCGTGACCGCCCCCGCGGCAGTTGTGGCGCCCTCTCAACCAGTCGCTCCACCGGCCCAGTCCGGAGGCAACGCGCTCAAGATCATCCTGATTATCGTCGCCGTTTTTGTTGGACTGGGAATTCTCGGGGGCCGGAGCCTTTGGGTTTTTCGTGTGGCGTGTTGCGCACGCCGTCCACGTCTCCGGCTCGGGCGGCCAGGTGACGCTGCATACGCCTGGCGGCAATTTTAGCGCGAACACGACCGAAACATACAGCGCAGCCGACCTTGGCACGGACATCTACCCTGGCGCAACAACCGGCAGGGGGAGCATGCGGATGACATTGCCCACCGGTTCAATGGTGACGGCCGTGTATGTTACATCGGACTCGAAAGACCAGGTTCTGAGCTTTTACAAGACCAGGTTTGGCAGTCAGGCTTCTGTGTTCGACAGCCCGGACGGCACAGTGCTCACGCTCAACAAGGGCCAGCAGGAATCCGTCGTTGTGACGATCACCAAAGGTTCGTCGGAGTACGAAGGCAAGACACAGATCGCCATCGTGCATACGGCGTCGACCAAGTCACAGTAACGCCATCGCATCGGAGGGACCGGGCTGCTTCGACAGTCCGGCTCCGTGCTGTGCTTCTCAACTCCGATGCGGGCAGGTCTTTGAATTCAGGCACTCGTCGGCTATGCGCAGCCGTTCCACGGGCCGGCCGCCNNCCGGACTTGTTGATGCGGACCCGGCCGCCAAGGCCTGCTTCTTTTGACAATTGCTGCAGCCGTGTGTGCAGATCACTCTTTCCATCGGTGGTGCAGGAAGGACGAGGCGCATCGGCGGGGCGAGAGTTGTGGCAGACAAAGACGTGGTGTTCGAATGCGGGCAAGCGACGGGCCTCCTGGTAAACGATGCAAAGGTAGGACTTCGTGGGTTCCCACTCGTTCCGCGAAAATTGCGTAACGGATGGGGCATGGGACATTTGTGCTGATCTCAGATTAAAGCCTCGGGCTCAATCTTCCTGTGCAGACGCTTGAGTTTCCACAATCCTCAGTGCCCACCCGGCTGAATCTGAGAGAATAGATGCTTGACTATGAGTTCTGACAACCTGCTCTCGCTGAAAGACGACATGGTGGCCTTTATTGAAGGCCACGGTCTGCACCGCCTGCCCGGATACGTCACCGAGGACATTCCCTCGATCGTGTGGGAGGGGCAAGGCAATCCAGATGCATGGAAAGATTTTGTGGAGATGGCCAAGCACGTGGGCGCCCCCTTTGTGACCTTCAGCGAGATGACGCTGGAACGCGAGGAGTTGGACGCACTGATCGAGGAAGCCGGTGAGATGAACTTCCCCGATGAAGAGGCCACCGAACTTGTGGAGGCCAAGTGGCTGCGCAAGTACGCTGGAATGCTGGGCTATATCCAGCTCGGCTTTGTTTACCAGGGGCTGGTGTTTTTGCACGAGACCACGACCGAGTGGTATGAGCGATTCCAGACGCTGCTTGAGGACATCGAGAGCTTTCAGGACATCGTGATCGACGATACGCATACGCACGAAGACGACGAGGACGAGTAAGCCTCTGTGGCTGGCCCAGCTGTTGCCCCCGGCACTCCCGAACAACGCATCGTATTGAAGCGCAGTCTCCCGCGCCAGCGCTGGGTGCTGACTGAAACAGATCATTTCGCAGCGGAGACGCTGGCTAAAGAGGCTCGCCTGCCCCAGGTATTGGCTGAGCTGCTTTTGGCACGCGGCATCACGCAGGCCGGCGAAGCTTATGCCTTCCTGAATCCCGACGTTGCTCACCTCAACGATCCTTTTCTCATGCTTGGCATGCAGGCAGCCGTCGAGCGGCTGGAGCGCGCGATTGCAACCAAAGAGCCTGTGCTGCTTTATGGCGACTACGATGTGGACGGCACCACTGCGGTGGTGTTGCTGAAGGCAGCCATCGAAATGCTTGGCGGAGAGGCGCGGTTTCATGTTCCGCATCGATTGCGCGAGGGCTACGGACTGCAATCGAGCGTGCTGGAAGCGGCGCACGCTGAAGGTGTGCGCCTGGTGATTACGGTTGATACCGGCATGAGGGCCTTTGCCGAAGCAGAGACTGCGCAGAGGCTGGGTCTGGATCTGATTGTGACCGATCACCATTTGCCGAAGGCCGATGACGCAGTGCCAGTGGCGCTTGCTATTCTGAATCCAAATCAGCACGGGTGTTGCTATCCGGAGAAGTCGCTTTGCGGCGCGGCGATTGCGCTCAAGCTGGCGCAGGCAGTGCTGGAACGGCGCGACCTGGCGCGAACGCGCGAGAAGACGCTGCCCAGTTTTTTGAAGATGGCGGCGATTGCGACGATTGCGGATGCTGTCCCGCTGCGCGGCGAGAATCGCGTGATTGCATCGCTGGGTTTACGTGAGCTGCGCAGGCCGGCCAGTGCTGGGCTGCGCGCGCTATTCGCGGCGGCTGCTCTCGATCCGGCCACAAAAGAGCTAACCGGGTTCGATGTGGCCTTTCGGCTTGCACCAAGAATCAACGCTGCTGGACGCATGGATGTTGCGTCGGAAGTGATTGAGCTTTTCTCAACGCGCGACTCGCACCGTGCAACCGAGCTGGCCTCGAAGCTGGAACGGTTGAACCGCGAACGGCGCGATGCAGAGGCTGCCGCTCTGCGCGTGATTGAGCAGCGTTTGGCGAGCGATGACAATCTTGCTTCTGACCGGCTGCTGGTGATTGACGGCGAAGGTTGGCATCGCGGCGTTATCGGTATTCTTGCTTCGCGGATTGTGGAGCGCACGGCCAAGCCGGCGATTGTGGTGAGCGTGGAAGATGGCGTGGCTCACGGTTCAGGCCGCTCGGTAGACGGATTCCAATTGCTCAACGCCATTGAGAGCTGCGCCGATCTATTTACAAGATTCGGCGGCCATGCATTTGCAATCGGTTTTGCAATGCCTGCCGATGCGTTGCCCGAGTTGAAACGGCGACTGCGCCTCTACTCAAATGAACACCTGGCGGCAAGGGAGCCGGAGCGCCTGCTTCGCATTCACGCCGAGTTGCCGCTGGATCGCATTACGCCTGTGCTGGCGGGCTGGTTGCGCAAGCTGGAACCGCTGGGGCATGGGAATCCGGAGCCGATGTTTGTGGCGCGAAGGGCGCGGCTGCTGGCTGCGCCTCGCGTCATGAAAGAGCGGCACATTCGACTGGAACTGGCACAGGAAAGAGCCGAGGCCACAGTGCATTCGGGAGCCAGTGGCGCAATTCGAGCGGTAGGCTGGGACCTGGCGGGACGCGCTGCTGAACTGGCGCTCGTGACCGGCAGCCTGATCGATGTTGTTTACCGCATCCGCGAAAACGATCATCCAGAGTTCGGCGGTCTGGAAGTGGAGATAGCCGGCATGGAGATCGCTGAGGCCTGACACAACTTGGCCCACGGCTGACCGTGGGCCCGGTTGCATGAAACCAGGAGATTGGACCTTAGTGCTGCTTCTCTTTTGAATCGGAATGTGGCTGTTGATCGCCGTGTTGCTGCGGCGCCGGACGCGATTGTTGCTGAGGCGCCGGACGCGACTGGGGCTGCGGCGCAGGACGGGGTGCAGCATTTTCCGCATTTGAATGCGGGTTGCTGTAGCCGCGGGTATCAGGGTTGGCATTATTCGGATGGGGGTTGTTGTAGCCGCCGGCTCCAGGGGTCGTATTGTTGGAATGCGGATTGTTGAAGCTCCCTGCTCCAGGGTTCGCACTGTTGGAGTGCGGGTTGTTGTAATTGCCGCGGACGTCGGAATTGCCGTTATTCGGCCGCGGAGCGCTGTAGTTGCCGCCGCCTTGGTACCCTGCGCCGCCCCTGTTCGCAGGCGTCCCTTGCATCCCCAAGGGTCTTGCAACGGCCGCATTGCTCGGATGCCCGCCATTGTTGCGGCTATACATTGATCTGTCGGACATGGCCGTGGATTCGTGGGAGTGCTGGAACGAGGTTGCCTCTACATGGCGATCGCGCTCGGCAAACCGCTCCTCAGGCATCGGGTCGTGGCGGATGCCGCCGGGGCCACCGCTGTAAGCAACGTGCCTGTCGTTGACAATCGTGTTTCGCTCCACGATGGTGCGGTCGACGTAGGTGGTGTGAACGAATCTTTCATTCACGTGCACGACAGCAGTGTTATAGACAAAGTCGTGACCGCGCCACATGCCGCCTACAAAGCCGATGCCCATGTAGCNNGCGGTGAAGGTGCCGGACGCGACTGGGGCTGATATTGAGGCGAAGGTGCCGGACGGGATTGCGGTTCGTTCCGCACCGCCGGCGCCTGGCGCATGTCAGGGCGGTTGGCCGGGGCGCCATTTATGTCGTTCCGTCCCCCCTGAGGTCCATTTATGCTGCCAACAGGCCGCACACTGTTGCCAAAACGTCCTCCATTGCCGGCCGGCGCGGCCACATGTTCCGCAGCCAGCGGCCGGGCTGCAACCACATTTGCCGGACGGCCGCCGTTGAACTTCACATAAGAACCGTGGTCAGCGCGTGCCGCCTGAAAGTGCTGCTGCTGGTAACTGGTCGGAGGCGTATGCGGCATGCGCATGGCCTCCCGTTCCTGCGGAGTGGGGTCGTGACGAATGCCGTCGCGGCCACCGCTGAACGCCACCCGATGGTCGTTCCTGATGGTATATCGATCTACGATCCGGCGGTCTTCATAGGTCTCATGGATGATCCTTCGGTCAACGCGCATAACTGCGGTGTTATAGGCAAAGCGGTGCTCACGCCATTCGCCACCCACAAAGCCGATGCCCATGTAGCCGAAGCCGTAGTTGACTCCGCCATAGTAACCGACGTGAGGTCCCCAATAGCCGGGATGGAATGCATAGAAGCCGCCGGACCAGCCCCAATACGGAGGCGTCCACAAAGCACCTTCATAGGGAACAGGCACCCACGTGCCTGGTACCCAGTAGTAGCCGTCTTCACCGTAGGCCCAGTAGCCGGGGGTCCACATCAGGCCGGGCTCCGGGCAGGGCGGCTGGTCATAGACCGGCAGGATGGGCGGAGCAAATCCGACACTGATGAATACCCCTGCAAACGATGATGCGGGAACGAGAGCGACGATCAACGTCAGGAGCATTAGGCGTAAAGAGCGGGAGAGTTTCATTACAATAGCCTCCATTTCTTTCTTGCCAGATCCGCCAAGGGGATCGACCGTCCCTGAGCAGGGAGGAGCTGGCTAGGTTGCCACGAATTCGGGAAAAACTATATTCCAAATCCGTGCTCAGTCAAGTGAGAATTTACCCGGAGGAAAAAGGGCCCTCCAGAACTGCCGGCCACCGGTGAAGACGTTTCGTAACCGACTGCGGTGGTGGCCAAAATCGATATCCCAGTCAGGCTACTCCCATTCGAACCCATCTTCGGATCATAAGTTGTCCTATGCGCAGTTCGACTTCCGGCGGAACATGATTAGATAATGCTGCCTGACGCAGAACAGCCGGCATTGCTGCCGGCCGTTAAGACTGCTGAAGGCCCACGGGGACTGTGGGCCTTTGTTTGATTTAGAGCGCCAGGTTAGTAGCGATAGCTCAGGCCTATCCCAACAACCTTGCGCGCCTGCAGGTTTACCGGCACCGAAATGTAGGGCGGATAGGGAGCCGGCAAGCCGGTCGGAAGCACCGCGGTGCCGATGTTTCCAGCCACTTGTCCAATGCCGATATCGAAGCTGAAGTGCGGGTTCTCCCTCTGCGTCACCCGTACGGCGTAGTCGAGAGTGGTGGGCAGATGGACTCCGCCAGGCATGATGTTGCCCAGGTACTTTGCTGTTTTCGGCTCCTGCGTAAAGCCTGCCGAGGGCACGATGGCCGTCTTCCACGGACCCGGCAGCGGAATGCCAATCCCCCCAAACAGGCGTCCGCCAAAGCGCGTACTCTGGCCGCCAATGCCGAAGATTGTGGCGTTGGTCATCTTCAAACCAAAGTTGATCAGGAACGGCACCGGCGGCTTGGCCCAGGTCTTGGTGGCCGCCACATACACGTCACCGTTGGTATACGCTGTGTCTGCGCCGAGGCCGAGTTCATGATGCAGATGGCCTGACACAAAATGATCACCTGTGCGGATAATGCCGCCGACTGCAAGACCCGGTACCCACGGACGGAACTGCCCATCCTTGATTCCCACCACCTTGCCACTGAAGATGTTCATGCCGTTGTAATTCCAGAGTTGGCTGAACGCACCCTGTGAGGCATCGTTGCTGTTGCCGAGCGTATGGTAACTGCGCGTGTATCCTACCTCGGCGCGGTTGGCGAAGCCCTCTACGACGCTGAAGGTCTGCACGTTGCCAATCACCGCTGAGGTGTTGATAAAGTGGTAGCCGACGGCCGGGTGCGAATAGACCTTCCCCTCGCCTGAATACACGACATATGCGGTGGGTGTCAGGAATCCACCGGTTTGTCCCTCCAGGGTCAGGTGTTGGGCGTTGAGCCGGGTGCAGGGCAGCACGGCAATCGCGAAAAAGGCGAATAGAGATAACAAGGACACACGTGGCTTCAAGTTAGACTCCAATAGAGAGCACGCCGCTGTGGGCCTGCCTCCAGTAGCATTTGGGAATTAACCTCTTTTAACACAACTGAACCAACATCGTCGCCACCTTTCGTCGCAGTGGTAGACTCACCCCATGCCGCGCGGTCTGTTTATCACTCTCGAAGGCCTGGATGGTTCGGGCAAAACCACCCAAATCAAGCGCTTGGCGATTTGGTTGGAAAAACGTGGCCTGAAACCGCTGATCACCCGCCAGCCTGGCGGAACAGTTACCGGCGACCGAATTCGCGAGATACTGCTGGACTCCCGCTCCGCAGGCGTGGCGCCGATGGCCGAGGTGGCGCTGATGTTTGCCGATCGCGCCCAGGCGATTGCAGAGGTAATTGAGCCGGCGCTTGAGGCGGGAAAGATTGTCGTCTGCGACCGCTTTACCGACTCCACTGAGGCCTATCAGGGCGGCGGACGGGGATTAGGCTCCGAGGCTGTGCTTGAATTGCATCGGCTCGTGTGCGGTAATCTGCAGCCCGATCTCACACTCCTGCTCCTGCCATCGTTTGATGCATCTTTGGCACGAGCGCGCCGCCGCAACACGCGCGAAGAAGCACAAACAGGAAAGAACGAAAACCGCTTCGAGCAGGAGCAGGACGCTTTCCACTTTCGCGTTTGGGAGAAGTATCGCGAGATTGCCTCGCGCGAACCGGAGCGGGTGGTGCTGATTGCAGGCGACCTCAGCATCGATGAGATCCACGAACAGATTGTGGAGGCGGTGGCTGAACGGCTGCTGCTAATGGCGCAGAAAGCCTGATCAGGGATTCGGTGCCGTTTATTTGAACTCCCCGAAGTGCGCATCCTCCGGTGCGGAGGGCTCACCGAGAAACTGGAACGTCGTCGCGGGTCCCAGGTTCACGGGCTCGGTCCAGGAAGCGAGCGCCCACACGATCTTCTTTGCCGGCGTCACTTCAATGGCCTGCAATGTCCCCGCCCGATCCTCGGGCTTTGTGCTCCACTCGTTCACCCAGTTATTGATGACGGTGTTCCCGTTGGGCAGCCGCCAGGCCTGTTGCAGGTTTGAAAATTTGTAGCCGGGCGCGTCGGCCGGGCTCCAGCTCCACACTGAGTCGCCGCGGCGCGTCACCTCGCGCACACCATCGCCGTCCGTAATCAGCACATTCCCATTCGTGAGCGGCGATACACCCCAGATACCGTGCCCCGGAAACGACCATAGCTCGTTGCCGTTCGAGTCGTACTCGACTACCTTGTTCAGGTCCATGTGCGCTACCAGCAACGTTCCCTGACTGGTAAGCCGCGCATGACGAAACTGGGCGTGCGTGCTCGACGGCTGTTTGGTCTTCAGCGGAATCTCTTTCTCCGTGACGCCGGTAACGATATTGACAACACGAAGCAGGGCCGGATCGCCATTCTGGATGTAGAGCACCCGGTCATTTCCGATGGGCACTGCGGTATGCACCTCGTGGCCCGCGGGTGGTTCATAGTTCCACACAACTTTCTTGTCTGGCGTGATTTCGGTAAGTCCAAATTGATGCGCGAAGAGAATGTTTCCGTTCTTCAGCATCACCGCGTCGCTGATTTCGCCCTTGCCCGCGGGGTCGGTGAAACTCCACGCGATCTTTCCTCCGCGCACGATGAAGATGTTGCGGTCATGCGATTCGCCCGCGTAGAGAAAGTCGTGTTGCGCAAGCCCGCTGCCTGGCAAAGACGCGGGCGCGGAAGGCAGCTGCGCATGAACTCCAAGGGCAACGGAAAGAGCGATCAGCAGTTTCGACGTCATTCGAGAGAGTCTCCAAATCATCAACTCTGGCTGCGGGTTTCAGCACGGTTATTTCATCGCCAATGAGCATACACTGCGTGCGTCGTGTGTCCTGAAACGGAGCTCGGAGAGTCTATGCCTCATCGGAGAAGATCGCTTCGATTGTCATGCCAAAGAGGCGCGCCAGTTTGAAGGCCAGCGGAAGGCTCGGGTCGAACTTGCCGGTCTCGATAGCGTTGACCGATTGACGCGAGACCTCCAGCCGCTCGGCGAGATCGGCCTGCGACCAGTTCCGTTCAGCACGAAGGACACGAAGGCGGTTCTTCATCTGTACCTCCAGCGGTTCACCGCCTGGGAGATCACCATCACGACGACAAACAAAAATCCCCAGAAACCCAGAATTCCGCCCAGGAAGAATAAAGGCACAACGAAGAAGAGCACTCGATCCTCATATCGATATTTGGCGGGACTGCTGATATTGCCATTCATGGTTGGCTTCCTTTACTTTAAGACAACTACACTTTACATATAATAGCAAAACTGTCAAGTCTACTTGACTATGTTCTGCGTTTCGGCCGCCGAGCTTATAATTCCGCCGAAGCACCACCACCAAAATTCACTCCATCGAACGAGAGCCCATGAAAGCCATGCATCGCACTCTTCTTGCTTTAGCGGTCGTTTTCGCCGCACCACTTTTGCACTCCCAGGCCTCGGAGTCGGCCATCTACAAGCAAATCGGGAAGCTGCATTCCCTCTCCGAAACCGAGCGTCCCAAAGCCACTATCAAGATTGCCACCGACATCAAGAGCCTGCCCGCAGGCAAGTCCAAGCTTGAAATCGCTGACCAGCTTGCACATCTGGTCACACAGGGCGATCAGGGCGATGAAGCACGCCAGGCAGTCGCCGACGCGCTTTCGCAAGCGTTGGCCCAGTCGCCCGAGCCCGAGAAGGCCGGGCAACCTGCCCCGCCCTACTTTGATCTGGCCAAACTTGTACGCTACGAGCGCGTGCACTCAACCCTGGTCGATCCGGAATACGCCAAGGCCGGCAAGGTTCTGTTCGACCAGGATGCAGAGATTGAAAGGACGGACTTCACGCTTCAGGATCTCCACGGCAAAAAGTACACGTTCTCTGAGCTGCGCGGAAAGATCGTCGTGATCAACTTCTGGACGACCAGGTGCTCTCCTTGCCGCCGCGAGATGCCCGACCTCGACCTGCTCTACACCCACTTCCAGGACCAGGGGCTTGTCGTCCTCTCAATAACTGACGAAGCACCTTTCGCGGTCAACGCATACCTCGCGCCAACGGGCTATCACCCGCCGGTGCTCATCGACACGGATAGCAAGGTCCACGGACTCTTCCACGTCGATGGCACTCCCAGGACATTCGTGTTCGACCGCAAAGGCAACCTGGTCGGCAAGGGTATCGACCAATGCACCCAGCAACAGTTCCTCCAGATGCTGTCGAATACTGACCTCCATCCGTAACCGCGGCAGAGATTCCCAGCAATGCTCTAGACTCAATGCGTGGGCTTTAGAGATTTTCTTGGCAACTCGGCGACCGTGACGCACCTGCGCGAAGCCGTGCGTGCGGATCGATTTCCTCATTCGCTGATTCTGGCGGGGCCGCGCGGAGCGGGCAAATACACGCTGGCGCTGATGCTGGCCAAGGCAGTAAATTGCCTCCAACCCACCGAAACAGACGGTTTACCGGACTTCTGCGGCCTGTGCAGGAACTGCGCCCGCATCGGCGACTCAGCGAACCTTGAGGAGCTTGTGGCCCAGGCCGTGAGCGCACGTGACGACCTTCGTGAGACCGACAAGAAGGAAACCCGCATCCTGATCCAGACGCACCCTGACCTGCTGGTAGTTCCTCCTGACCCGCCGCAGTTGCTGATCAAGCTGGGGCAGGTGCGGCAGGTAATTCACGTGGCCTACTATAGGCCGCCGGTCGAGTCGAAGAGAACGTTCACCATCTTTACTTCGTCCGCTTTCATGAAGGAGGCGGCCAACAGCCTGCTGAAAGTGCTCGAAGAGCCGCCAGAGCACACATCGCTAATCCTGCTGACCGAGAATCCACAGGAGTTGCTGCCTACCATCCGCTCCCGCGCCGTGGTGCACCGGCTGGGCGCAATCCCGGCCGCTGATCTCGATGCGCTGCTGGCTGAGCGCCGGCCGGAGCTCAAGCCGAAAGATCGCGCGCTGGCCGCCCGGCTGGCGGAAGGCGCGGTGGGCCGCGCGCTGACAATCGACCTGGGCGTTTATCTGGCCAGCCGCCAGGATGCCCTGGTCCTGCTGCGCACCGCGCTGCGCGAGCCCGATTACACGCTGCTTTTTCACGCCACGGAGAGCTACCGGGCCGGCGCCGAAGGGCAGGAAAAGACCATCAACCTGCTGCGGGCTCTAGGCAGCCTTGTTGAGGATCTGCTGTTGGTGGTGGCGGGAACGCCGGGGCTGATCCGCAATCTGGACCTCACTGCCGATCTCGAGCATTTGGCGCAGGGATTGACCGTCGACTGGATCGACGGGGCCGCGCGTGCCCTGGTTCAGGTGGAACAGGGGATGCGGCGCAACCTGCTCCGTTCGCTCTCTCTGGACGCCATGGCCGTGAGCCTGGAACGGGCGTGACGCCAGCTACGCCCAGGAATCCAGAAATAATAGGAGCAACCGGCGCGCAGCCGCAGGCATCTTGTCGAGTAACAGCACTCCCACTCATTGCACGTTTGCCGGGACTCGACAGTTTTCGATTGTCAGTGCATTCTTGTATTCAAGGCATCCAGAAGCGAGAGACGAAGTTTCCGTATTTGGGCGAGCTTTAGCCAGCCGCTCATAACAGGTGAGTTGTAACGAGCCTCGCTCGACCATTCAAAGCTTTCAAGCTCGAAAACATGTGCGAGTTTTGCTTTTTTCCCGAGGAAGGATAGTTGCCCATGAGCCTTTCACCGATTCTGCCCAAAGCTCGCGGCGCAAACGGCGCCGATTCCGGCCGGTCGCCACTCCGCATGCGGCGCAACACGTCTGCGCCGGTCCCCTTCCGCTTTCCTGCGCGCATCGCGGAGGTGGATGCCCCGCTGCGCCATGCCGAACTTTTCTACCTGCAAAAGCAGATTCAGTCGCAGACGCCGATGGTGATTGTGCTCGAAGACGGTGAGCAGGTGGAAGGCTGCATCGAATGGTACGACCGCAACACGCTTAAGGTGCGCGGCCGAACCAAAACCCTGGTGTACAAGTCCGCAATCAAGTACATGTACAAGCTGGGGGATGTAGGGCAGTAGGGAAAAACAGGAACCTGGGGAATAGGAAATAAAAACCCCGTGCCCCATCCTTGCGCATTTTTTCTAGCGCAAGGGTGGGATAGCACAACCCTGGACCAAGGGGCTTCTTCAATTCCCAAGTCCCTGTTCACTGTCCACTGTCCACTGTTCACTGTTTTTCCGCTGCCGCTTTGCGCAGACGGTCGCGGATGGCGGCTCCAATGCCCGTGGCGGGCGGCAGCGGGCACAGAATTACGGTGCATCCCTTGGCATCGAGCGCTCGCAAACCTGAGTAAAGTTCCCGCGCAAGTTCCTCCGGTGCAGTCCACCGGCCCCAAACAAACACAGACACAGATAAAAGCTTGGAGGGCAGTGTAATGTCAGCAGGCAGCATGATTCCGAGTCGCTCCTGAGCGCACTGCAAGGCTGCTGCGCCAAGCCGTACCCCCAAATCGGACAGCGGGGCCTCGACAAGCACCAGGCGCGCTCTGGGGGCATAGTGGCGCAGGCCGACTCCCGGCGAGGGCAACGCCTCCCGCGGGGTTTCAATCAGTTCGCCGATGCCGCGGAAGAGCTCCACGGGCCCGGCAGCGTCTCGAATCTGGAGACTAGTCACTGCTCCCGGCCTGTAAATCACCATTGGACTTTGGCAGGGATCGAGGACAGTGGATTCGACGCCGTGTTCGGTTGAACCGGCATCGAGAACCGCATCGATGCGGCCGTCGAGGTCTTGGAGCACATGCGCGGCTGTGGTGGGGCTGATGTGGCCAAAGAGGTTGGCGCTGGGCGCGGCGACCGGAATGCCGGCCAGCCGGATGAGCTCGAGTGCTACAGGGTGAGACGGCATGCGGATGCCTACGAGCGGCCGGCCAGCCGTGACGGAATCGGGCACCGCCGCCGAGCGGGGCAACAACAACGTGAGCGGCCCTGGCCAGAAGGCTTTCATCAGCCGCCGCGCCGATTCAGGGACGCCGTCCACCAGCCCGTCGAGCATTTTTTCGTCAGAGACGTGGACGATCACCGGGTCCCAGGCGGGCCGCTGCTTGGCCGCGAAGATGCGCGCCACCGCAGCGCTGTCCAGGGCGTTTGCCCCGAGGCCGTAGACCGTCTCGGTAGGTAGCGCCACCAGGCCCCCATTGCGCAGAATCTCCGCCGCACTGTTAAGCGCCTCGCTGGCCCCGGGGCCTTCAAGATTGGCGGGGTTCACGGTTAACCGTAGCGTCTTCACACTCTTATTGTCGCCGGTTGCCGCCCGGAACAGCCACCCGGGTTTCAGCACGTTACTTAAATACCTCGAAAAACTGATTTGTTCCCTGTTTTCGATTGCCGCCTCCTGCGCCGGGACTCTAGAGTGGAAACTCACTTGGTTGCCTTCGATTCGAGCCGGTGCAATCGCGCCTGGGCAAATCCCCGTACCCGGCCCTTCGCGCTACCCCTGAGGAGATCGCATGTGTCCGGACCAGATATCCATCGGCGAACCCCTTTCCGCCAGGACTCCTGGAAACCGGGGCTCCGTTGTTACGCGGACTGAACAGCCGTTCACGGGGCGCCAGGCACTTACATTTCTGGTCTCCGTCTGCGTGTTTACGGCTGCGCTAGTCGGCGGCTGGCATTTCATTCGGGTGAGCGTTCAGATCGGCAAGCTGAAGAGCTCGGACGCGGCCGTCCGGCAACACGCAGCTCTTGAATTGGGCCAATTCAGAAGTTCGCGTGCGGTCGAGCCGCTGATCGCTGCTCTGAACGATACAGATACTGCGACGGCCGGCGATGCGGCGAAGGCACTGGGTCAGATCAAGGACCTGGGCGCGCTGCAGCCGCTCCTGAACCATCTCAAGACCGGAAAGAACAATGACGAGGTTGAGCGAGAGGTGGCTAAGGCGCTGGGCGATCTGGGGCCTCCGGCGCTGGAACCACTGATGGCCGCGCTCAGAGACAAGGACCTCAGTGGATATGCGGGGGAGGGGTTGGTGCAGTTGGGCAGGCCTGCTGTCGATCCTCTGATCGCCGTGCTCAACAACGCCGATGCAGGCGCCGATCCCGGACTTCGCGAGCAGGCGGCCGAATTGCTTGGGGAGCTCGGGGACACACGCGCCGTGAAACCGCTGATCGCAACCCTCAAAGACAATTCGCCGCCGGCGAAGGGACCGGTTTCACTTGATGCATACGGAGTTCCGCTGCCGCACCCGACTGCAGAGGACGGTCTGCGGGAGCAGTCGGCCAGGGCCTTGGGCAAGATAAAAGACCCGCGCGCCGACGGACCACTGATTGCCGCCATGGAGGACTCGGATGAACGCGTTCACCAGATCGCGGCCCACGCCCTGGGAGAGATCAACGACCCGCAGGCGGTGAATTTTCTGCTGAAGGCTCTGAGGGAGCACAATACCGAAGTAATCGCTGGCGCCTGCGACTTTTTTGTCCAGCGCGGCGATCCGGGCACAGAAGATGCGCTGATCGATGCGCTTGACAGGTCGGGAGACACGGATATGGCTCAAGACCTGCTCAACAGCGGGAACACGAGGTTGCACGACGCCGCCAACAACTGGGCAGCGGCAAACCACTACGAGGTTAACTACATGCCGGGCGGGAAAGCGACGTCGTGGGCCGGTAAACCCTGAGCCTCGCTGCACGGTGTAGTGAACGATGGCCGCACGGCTCCTGGCTCGGCGCGCTTGGCGCGGACAATACGCTGTGCCGTATACTCGCTGATTACGATGGCCATCGAGACCGAGATCAAATTCAAAGTATCTGACCTGCCCGGCCTCGCACGGCGGCTTGAGGCCGCAGGATTCACGCTGCAGACCCCGCGCAGCTTCGAAAGCAACGTACTCTATGACACCCCGGGCCGCGAGATGCGGGCCCGGACCGAAATCCTGCGCATCCGCAACTATGCTGGCCGCTGGACAGTCACTCACAAGCGGGTGCCGGACGACGGCGTTGGCGAAGACAGGCACAAGCACCGCGTGGAGACCGAAACCGAGGTCGCTGACGGTGCGGCGCTGGAGGAAGTCTTCCTGTCGATCGGACTGGTGGCTGCCTTCCGCTACGAGAAATGGCGCACGGAGTGGCATGACGGCGAGGGCCATTGCGTGGTGGACGAAACCCCCATCGGCGACTATGCGGAGCTCGAGGGCCCCGCCGAATGGATCGACAGGGCCGCAGCGAGGCTCGGTATCGGACCGGCAGATTACATCACGCTGAGCTACGGGCGCATGTTTGACCAGTGGCGCGAGCAGCACCGCTCCGACGCCACAGACTTGACCTTTGCCGCCGTCTCCGGGACAGCCTAGAGCCCATTCGCGCGAGTTGCGTGGGAGTATCAGAACCTCATCCCCGACTCCGTCTTTCATTCCTTTGGTAATCAAAGAACCGGAATTCACTCAAGGTCCTGCCGTTCTCCGTCGATAACCTCATTGAGTTTTTCCAATTCCCAGGAAGACATAAGACTTATGAATTGCCTTTACCTTGGCGAACCTGCCCGCGCTTCCCATTTTGTGCTATTCCCTGCTCTGGCGGCCGGCAAACGCTCAAACTGCAAGAGGCGCTCATCCCAGGCCCGCTCTCATTAGAAACCAGTTATTGACTTTGGCACGGGAGCCCTTTAGTCATTAACGTGCCCGAGAAAGGGGAGGAACAATCTGCCCAACGTAGGATAGGATTGGTAATGATGATGGAATCTGGGAACAGCAAGAGCGGCGAGCCGGACTCTCGCCAGGCTCCCGACAGCCCTATCAAAAGTGTCTTGTCCATTGCCCTTATCGGCCCCGACGACGATCGTCGCAGGGCCTTTATGAGCGTTCTCTCTGGACGCCAGAGCACCGAGATTCGCGAGTTCTCTTCCTACCCGACCAACCTGGACGACCTGCCCCATACCCTGGGCGAACAATTCGATGTCGTCATCATCGACATGGATTGCGACCCGGATTATGTCTTCGACCTGGTCGGGCGGATTTGTGCCAGCAGTCCCGCTTGCGTAATGGTCTATTCGGCAGATGCCGACGTAAGACAGGCAGTCCGTTTCATGCGTGCGGGCGCCCGCGAGTACTTTACACTGCCCCTGGTCCCAGCCGAGGTAGCCGGTGCTCTCACACGTGCCTCTATCTCACAGCCGGCTCCTGTACACGTCCCCAAGACCGCAGGTCAGATATTTGTCTTTATCGGTGCCAAAGGGGGCTGCGGAGTTACTTCGATCGCCGCCAATTTTGCAGTGGCGGTTGCCTTGGAGTCCAGCCAGAGCACGCTGCTGATCGACCTCGGCCAGCCCCTTGGAGACGCTGCGATCAACCTCGGCATGACGTCCAATTACTCCACTGCCAATGCCCTGAGGGATCATAGCCGACTCGACGGGAGTTTCCTCAATTCGCTGCTGACCAAGCACAGTTCGGGATTGTTTGTACTGCCGGCTCCAAGCGAATTCCCCAAGGATCAGCCGCCCATTGACGCTTTCGACAAACTAATCGCGGTCGCGCGCCAGAGCTTCAACTACGTCGTGGTCGATGCTGGATCGAGGATTGACCTGATGGATTCTTCGCTTTTCGAAGAGTCCTCCGTCGTCTACCTGATCACCCAGGTCGGCATCACTGAGCTGCGCAACTCGAATCGCCTCATCTCTCAGTACTTCGCCCTTCGGGGCCGCAGTCTGCAGATTGTGCTGAACCGCTATACGCCCAACACTCTTCTCTTCGACGATAGCCAGGTCGCCAAGGCTCTCACCCGGCCTGCCCACTGGAAAATTCCCGACGATTATTCCACTGCCCGCAGAACCCAGAATACGGCTACAGCGATTGCGCTAGAAGACTCGCCAATTTCGCAGGCTATCAAGCAGATGGCCAGAACAGCATGCGGCCTTCCCGATGAGAAGAGAAGGAAAAAGAGTTTCAGCCTCTTCGGAAAATAAGAGCCCGGGCTTCTTTGCACACAGAGCGCGATTCAATAGCAACGGCGCAAATGCGAGCCGAGGGTCTGTGCGACCCTCCGGCTGCAATCCTGTCGTTGTTACTTCTCAGCTCCGTGGCATTTCTTGAACTTCTTTCCGCTACCGCAGGGACATGGGTCGTTGCGGCCAACCTTTTCTCCCGTCCTGCGCTGTGAGGGTTGGCTAGAGTCGGCGCTCCCCGAGCGGCTGGCTGCTTCCAGTTCGCGCTGCTTCTTGCGGTGGAACTCTTTCTCCAGCGCGTCGATGGTGGTTGAGGGCTGGCGCGTGTGAATGCCGATCTCACGCGGTTCCGCATCCAGCGTGAGCGGCTGTGCGGCAGAGGCTACCGGCGGCGCCTTGGGGACCACTCGATTCGGTCGCGGCGCCGCATCCACCGGCTGCCCGTCGGGTCCAAGAATCTGCATCCGGAAAAGGAAGCGTGCGGTGTCCTCCTGGAACTTCTCCATCATCGCTTCGAACATATCGAAGGATTCCCGTTTGTATTCCACCAGCGGGTCCCGCTGCGCATAGCCGCGCAGGCTGATTCCCTCTTTCAGATGGTCCATTGAAAGCAGGTGTTCTTTCCAGAGTCCATCGATCACGCTCAGCATGACCATCCGCTCGTGATAGCGCATTGTGGGGGCGCCCAGGATTTTTTCTTTGGCCTCGTAATGCTCTTTCAACTTCTCGAAGATCGCCTCGCCCAGTTCGTGGCGGCTGAGCTCCTTCGGCTTCAAGTCCGATTCGGAAAGATTGAGGCCGAACTGATCGACGAGCTTTTCTTCGAGACCCTTGATATTCCATTGGTCGGGACGAATGCGCTCCCCGGCGAATTCGTCAAGAAATCCGCTAAGTATTCCGCCGACGTAGTCCTCGAGAATCAGCTCGCGCTGCTCAACGCCTTCGAGCAGTTGGCGGCGCAGACCGTATACCGCCTCGCGCTGCTTGTTCATCACGTCGTCGTATTCCAGCAGGTGCTTGCGCGATTCAAAGTTCTGCGCTTCGACAGCTTTCTGCGCTCCCTCGATGCGCTTGGAGATCATCTTCGACTCAATGGGCACACCCTCTTCCATGCCTAGCCGCTCCAGCAGCGTGCTCACCCACTGCTTGGCGAAAATGCGCATCAGGTCGTCTTCAAGCGAAAGATAGAAGCGCGATTCGCCGGGATCACCCTGGCGGCCGGCGCGGCCACGGAGCTGATTGTCGATGCGCCGCGATTCGTGCCGCTCGGTGCCGAGGATGAAAAGGCCGCCCGCATCGATCACCTGCTCATGATCCTTGAGCGCGGCTTCTGCGTGGCCCTTGTTGCTCTCAGCCCAGTCCGGTTCGCTGACTTCGAATTCCTGGCCCTGATAGTAGAAGCGCAGAAAGCCGGCCGGCGCCATGGGATTGATGGCTCCCTCGGCCACGCTGATTGCGCGGGCGTGGCCCTTCTTCACCAATTCCTGGCGGGTCATGAAGTCTGGATTGCCGCCGAGTAGAATATCGGTTCCACGGCCTGCCATGTTGGTGGCGATAGTCACCATTCCGAGGCGGCCTGCCTGCGCCACGATCTCGGCTTCGCGCTCGTGGAACTTGGCGTTCAGCACCACGTGGCGCACGCCCTTGCGCTGAAGAATTCCCGAAAGACGCTCAGACTTTTCGATTGAAGTAGTGCCGACCAGCACCGGCTGCTGCTTCTCGTGAAGGATCGCGATGTCGTCGGCTACCGCCTTGTATTTTTCCTTCTCGGTACGGTAAACCACGTCGGGATTTTCAAGCCGGCGCATGAGCATATTGGTCGGGATGACCACGATTTCAAGTTTGTAAATCTTCTCGAATTCGGCTGCTTCGGTTTCGGCCGTGCCCGTCATGCCGCTCAGCTTTTTGTAGAGGCGGAAATAATTCTGGAAGGTGATGGTGGCCAGCGTCTGGTCTTCCTTGCGGATGTTGACGCCTTCCTTGGCTTCGATGGACTGGTGCAATCCGTCGGACCAGCGGCGGCCCGGCATCAGGCGGCCGGTGAAGGTGTCGACGATGATGACTTCGCCATCCTTGACCACGTACTCTACGTCGCGCTTGTAAAGCGCATGCGCCTTGATCGCGGTTTCAACATAGTGCTTGAGTTCCCAGTTTTCGGCATCGGCGATGTTATCGATACCCAGCAGCTTCTCAATCGTGACCCAGCCATCGTCCGTCACGCCGATGGTGCGCTGTTTCTCATCCACGATGTAGTCACCGCTGAAAAACTTTTGGCCCTCTGCAAGCTGAATGCCAAGTTCCTGCTGGCGCTTGTGGTCGTGGTATTCGACCTCTTCGCCCATCACCAGTTGCGGAATGATCTTGCGAGCGCGCGCATACTTGTCCGTGGTCTGGTCGGTGGGGCCGGAGATGATGAGCGGAGTACGTGCCTCGTCGATGAGAATCGAGTCCACTTCGTCGACGATGGCATAGTAGTGGCCGCGCTGCACGCAATCCTTGATCTCAAACTTCATGTTGTCGCGCAGGTAGTCGAAGCCAAACTCGTTATTTGTCCCATAGGTGATGTCGGACGCGTAAGCGGCTCTACGCTCGCTGTCGTCGAGGTCATGGACGATAACGCCGACCGTGAGACCCAGGAACTCGTAGATCTTGCCCATCCACTCCGCGTCGCGCTTGGCCAGGTAATCGTTCACCGTAACCACATGCACGCCGTGCCCGGCGAGCGCGTTGAGATAGCAGCTGAGGGTCGCCACCAGCGTTTTGCCCTCACCGGTTCTCATCTCGGCGATCTTGCCCTGGTGCAGCACCATGGCGCCGATCAACTGCACGTCAAAGTGGCGCATTTGCACGGCGCGCCAGCCGGCCTCGCGCACCACCGCAAATGCTTCAGGAAGCAGACCTTCCAGCGCTTCCTTTTCAGCAGCTTTGCGTGCATCCTCGTCTGTAATCCCATCGAGTTTGGCTGCGATTCGGGCCCGGAACTCAATTGTCTTGTAGCGTAGCTGCTCATCCGTGAGCTGCTTTGTCTCCGGCTCGAGGGCGCTGATCTCCGCCACAAAAGGCATGAGCCGCTTGATGGCACGTTCGTTCGAGGTGCCAAAAATCTTAGTCAGTAACTTATCGAAAAACACAGGCTTCTCCGTTTACTAGTGTAAATGCAGAGGGTTAACTCCTGGTTTCAGACACGTTCCCCACTCTCGCTTTACCGCGACAGCCCCGTGCCCCATTCTTTCGCCTTCTTTCTGGCGAAAGAGTGGGATACCACGAACCTAAACAGCGCATTTTCGCTTCGTCGCCCAGGTTCAAAGCCGCAATACAAGCCCTTCCACCCGTTCGCCTCGTCGAATCCGCCTCAATTGGCGGCCAAGATGCTTCTCCTGCGTTTCCGGATCACCCTCATCGTCTTCCTCAACTCGCTCCTGAGGGCTCGCTTCAATTGCAAAGTCCACATTGGGTCGGTAAAAGTCCGACAGAAACAAGAGCGTGGCCCCCAGAGCTGCAGAGGATGGACAAAAGCCCAGGATTCGCTTGCCCTTTCGTTTCTTGCGCTTCCACGCACTCCGGCGCAATTGGTAGTGCGCAAGAATCGCAACCATCGCCAGAAATGGGCTGGCAAATAATAGAGAACAGAAAAATAGACACCGGCGCTCATAAGCACCCTCACAGATCGCCGGCAGAACTTCCCGGAGGAATGAGTCGCGCGGAGAGCCCCTAAAGGCCGCGCACGAAGCATGAACATTTCCTGAGATTTAGGCGAGTCTGAAGGGAGGCGGGCGTTGGAAGGAGGCTGGAAGTACTGGCGCATCCGGCGTACGGCCAAGGTACATATAGGCCATAGGCGACAGCAGGCTGAGTGGCGAAATAATACCAACAAACAGAATCGGCAGGATTGCCAGCCAGGCCCCGGCGTTTCCGGAATGAACGTGCGGAACCAGCAAAAACACAAGGGCTGTCAGGATTGCGATTGCCGCAACCAGGAGCCATGCCCGCTGATGCCGAGTTTCATTCATCGCTTATTGAGTCTCAAAAGACGCAAGGATATTTGTCAAGCGGAGAAAGCAGAAGAAAGCCCCCGGCGGATTGGCCGGGGGCTTCTTGGTTCAACTGCTTTTAGGCTCAGGCGCTGAATAGCAGAACGCCCGCCGCCTTTTCCTCGCTCCCCGTCTCGTCCGCGCTTACCGGGCGATAGAAGAGCTGGTTGTTTTCCAGATAGACCTCGAGGAAGGCCGGACGATCGGTGATTTTTCCGGCGATGAGCGCTTCCGACAAGGGGTCCTCGACGTAGCGCTGCAGGGCGCGGCGCAATGGGCGCGCACCGTAGCTGCGATCGGCGAGGGTCTTATCGAGAATCCACTTCTTGGCATCTTCGGTGACCGAGATGGTGATGGCTTTCTGCGCCAGGTTTGCGTTCAATTGCTGCACCAGCAGTTCGACGATCTGGATCAGGTCGCCGTCCGACAACGACTGGAACAGAATTACCTCGTCGAGACGGTTGAGGAACTCGGGGTTGAAGGTCTTCTTGACCTCCTGCTTGACCAACTCCTCGACCTTGTCCGAAACAATGTCTTCGCGGTCGCTCTGGAAGCCGAGACCCTGCTTTTTCATCAGGTGCCGCGCGCCGATGTTCGAAGTCATGATGAGGATGACGTTCTTGAAGTCGACCGTGTTGCCAAGACCGTCGGTCAACTGGCCATCTTCAAAGACCTGGAGCAGGATGTTGAACACATCGGGGTGCGCCTTCTCGATTTCGTCGAGCAGCACAACCGAGTATGGCGAACGCTTGACGCGCTCGGTAAGCTGGCCACCTTCCTCGTATCCCACATATCCGGGAGGCGAACCGATCAGCTTCGAAACC
>PKXI01000460.1 GCA_003133425.1 Acidobacteriaceae bacterium | reverse complement strand
ACAGCATTGTCTACAAACCCCCTTTTGTTTTTTCTTCTTTGTCCCACAGATACCCGAAATCGTGCCACGTTTTTCTTGCAGACGCTGAGAAGTTCTATGCCATTTATTCTCAATCTGGAATCAAGGACGTGTCTGCAGTTGGCGCCCTATGGCTCGGCAACCACCACTGGTCCTGGTGCACCCTTCGGAGAAGACAGATACCCTGTCACCGTATTCTTGGCGCTCACGTTGTTGACCACAATCTCAAACAACACGGGCTCCTTGCCGCTGTAGAACTGTAGCGGCTCGTTCAGGCTCTTGTCTTTCTTGTCGTACTGCTTGTCGTCGGAATAAACGGCGAGGGTGTACTTGCTCTTCTTCGAGTCGGCTCTCTTCAGCTCCAGGCTCACTGTCCCCACCTGCTTCTTCTGCCCCTTCACCAGAGTGAACTCGTAGTAGTTCCGGTCGCCCTTGTGCTTCAGAATCTCGAGTTCGTCGGCATTACGGGCAATCAGGGTGCTGTGGCCGTTCAGATCCCCTTTCATCGACGTCAATTGGTTGTTGGTGTCGACCAGGTCGCCCTGCGTCTTGGCCACATCGGTTTTGACGCCGCCGACATCCGTCTGCACTGCGGCCACCTGCCCCGCGGTCTGCTGCTGCGCGGTTGCCAGCCGTGCTGTCGTCTGCTCCCCGCGAACCTCGCGGACCTGCAGCGCCGCCGAGCGCGTGTCCAGTTGCTTCTGGGTCAGGCCAAGCGAGGTCTTCAACTCGTCCGTGGCCACATTCAGCCGCGCATCGGTATCCTGCAGCGCTGCACTCAGCTTGGTGTTCTGCGCTGCGGCATTGGCCAGAGCCACCTGCTGAGCAGCCAGTTTGTTGCTCAGCGTGTAGCTCCAGATCATCGCGCCCACCCCCAAAAGCATCGCCACTGCGATCGCCGCCAACAGTGCGCCGGAATACGATCTGGGAGTTCCTTGAACCACTTCGTCTCTCATGTGTTTCCCCTCTTCCCTTTGGCTCACCGTACGGCGGCCCATTGCCCGGGTCTGCTCGATACGGCTCACTTGGCGGTATTCGCTGAAATCTGCTTTGATGAGACGCAAGATGTGCCCAGGCAGATGTTCTCTAACCGCAGCTGCTCTTTTCTAAATCCACCTCTCGACGATCTTGGTTCGTCGGACGGATCGCACTCGAGACGCACCAGGCCCGGAGGAAGTAGATCCCGCACCTCCTCGAGGACGTGGTCCAGGACTCGGAATGGCGCAGTCTGAATCGATGATGAAGACCCGAGCCACGAAATGCTCCGGGAAGTCCCGCGGATGGTCAAACACCACCCACATGAGCAGACTATGCATCTACCGGTCTTCCTCGTAGGGGCACACTGCCAGCTCCGCCTCTTCGCGCGCCGTCAAAGTGCGCTCATCGCGCATGGCGCCCTTCACAAAACAGGAACAGCGGCGCTCCTGATGCTGCACCGAGCCTATGTTCCCGAGCAGATCCGAGCCCGTTTTGCCCGTATCGGGCGTATTACCGGCCACCCGGAACCTACCCCCAAAACGGAAGGCGCATACGCCACTTGGGGCGAAAAAACGTCAAAGGTCCGGATCGCCGACAATCCGCCCGGAACGACGAGATAGGGCCGACTTCGAACTGGGAACACGGTTTGGCCTTTCCGCGCCAAACGATGAGATCCATATTCAGTGACATGGCTGGCCTCTCTGCTATCCTTGCCCAAAATCTCGAGGTGTTTCATGGCTCAACCTGATAGCGGCATCGGTAATGTGACACCGAATGCCGCGCTCGTGCAGATGGCAATGGCGTATTTCCGCAGCCGCGTACTTTGCGCGGCTGCGCGTCTTGGCGTTGCCGATGCACTCGGAGATGAAACCCGCGGTGTCGATCACCTAGCCGAAGCCTGCCAGGCGGATGCCGATGCCCTGTATCGCCTGCTGCGCGCCCTGGCCAGCGTAGGCGTTACGGAAGAAACAACGCCACGACATTTTCGGCTGACCCCGTTTGGAAGGCCGCTGCGGAGAGATGTGCCCCAGTCGGCATGGCCAGCCGTAGTTTTCTGGGCGGATCTGCTCGCCGACAGCTGGTCCCTGCTTGCCGATTGCATCCGAACCGGCAAGCCCGCCGCACAGGTGCGTGATCCGAATGTACCTTCGCGCTGGGCGCAGGATCCTGAAGCGAACTCGATCTTTCGTGCCGTCATGGGCACGGCTCCCGCAGAAGATTACGCTCCCATCGCGAGCGCGTGGGATTTTTCCCGCGCGAACGTGGTTGCCGATCTTGGCGGAGGCGGGGGCTCACTGATTCTTGCAGTGCTTAAACTCCATCCCCATCTTCGAGGGATCCTCGTTGATCTGGAGCCCAGTGTGGAGGCAGCGAAGGCGCGCTTTGCGAGAGAGAGCCCTTCCTCCCGATGCGAACTGATTGCCGCTGACCTCTTGCAGTCTGTTCCAGCCGGAGCCGATGTGTACATGCTCAAGCATGTTCTGCACGGGCGCCGGGATGTGGAGGCAATCACGATTCTAAGAAACTGCCGCGCCGTGATTCCGCAGAACGGCACTCTGCTGGTCATCGAGTTCATACTGCCTCCACTGGTCAGTCAGGCAGATCAGCACCTTGAAGGCCACTTGATGAGCGACCTCAACATGCTTGCCGTTACAGGCGGCAGAGAACGAAGTGAGCGTGAATGGAGGACGCTCTTTGAGACAGTAGGTTTCCACTTGACCGGAGTCTACCCGGTTGGCAGTGATGTGGGAATCCTTGAGGCAACGCCAGCTCAGGCGTGATTGCTTCTTCCCTTCGAATCGGATGTTGCTCTCGATCCGCTTATCTCCGCCAGTGCGCTCATTGAGCGCCCGGGAGCCGCAATCCATAGTTCCGGGTGGGCGAGTATCCCCGGGGAGTTTCACCCCGAGGCTCTCTCAGATCCGTACGTGACACTCTCGCGTCATACGACTCCCGTTATCCAACCTCATTCCCAACTACCCGCCAGTGATGAAACAACTGCGGTTCAACATTCTTCATCTTGCGCACCCCTACGCGATTGTCTGGCGCCTTTACCTTGTATCGGATGGCGGCATTCCTTTGCACTAGGGTGGCGGCACAGCATTGTAGTTGGTGGCGGAATTAATTGTATTCAGCACGCTCTGACCGCTCCCGGCGGCCTGCTCCTAACTCGTCCCGCTTAGCAGGTTGTAATACCCTTCGCCGAGCTCATGTTTGACCGTATACCGCCTCTTGTAGATGGTTGTGATCTTCCCAAGGAACCAGCCACGCTTCTTCGAACGCTGGTGGCGAACCCGTCGCAAAGCCCCGAGCGGGAACTCGACTAGCTCGCCACGCTTGAGCGCCCTGGCCATCTCATCGAAAACGAACTTGACAATACGGACCGAATCCCGGCGGGACAGGCCCCGCTCGCGCAACTTGTCAATCAAATAGGCACGGCCCAGATTCTTCGACTTGCCTTCCATCACTGTGACCTCCTCAACTCGTTTACAACGACCTTCCTGGCATTTAAATCCAATGAGTGCCAAACCACACCCAGCATCCGGAATGACCCCGGTCAGAGTCGATCAGGAAGATACTCTTCAGGCTGGGGTCTCTGCCGTGCATAGGAGATCTGAATTAAATAGAAGAATCCCACCTTATCTGAATGCTTAACCCCAAAAGTGCTATTTCTCTCTTTGCGATTTCGATCTAGCATACGGTCCAGATGAAGGCTCCTGTTTCTTTATCCAACAAGCCGGATATCTGTTTTTATGTTACTTGGGTGTAGCATAGGTGCCAATAGTTCAGCGTGATTCAAGCTCCATTACGCCCGGTTACGGCCAGGGGGGGGCAGTTAGGGCAATACGGAGGTCCCATGAACGTACGGACTAAGTTCTCTTTGTCATTCTTTGGAATTTGCCTTGTATTTGTATCCGTGATGTACTTAACTGTCCTTCAACTTCCCCATGTGCCGATCGTGCGTTGGGCGATTCTGACTGAGGGGCTTGCCTATCTCGCCGTCGCAATAGGCCTCTTCCAAATGTCTCTCAAGCGCCTTCCTCCTGCGCCGCGTCATCAGAAATCAACCGCAGCTCGAAGCGTACGGCGAGCGGCCTGGTTGTTCTTCGCAGTGCCGGTCGTAGTATTCATGGCCAGAGGGCAGGATTTGACTGCGCTTCCCTACGGTCTTGGACTCGTGCTTCCTCTCTTACCGATTGTTATCGGTGTTTACTTCCTGCGCCTGTCCATGAAGCTGGGCCGCGCCAGCGCTGAGGCCGGCGTTGACCTCCGAACAGAACGATAGCGCCGATTCGGAGCTAGCGCAGCACCCAGGATCGCGGTGAGTTATCCCAGCGCCGCTTGGCCGTCCAGTTGCATCATCAACTCTTCCCATTCGGCGGTGAGCGCGGTCAACTGCTCGCGCAGTTCCTCGGCCAGCGTCGTCAGCCGCTGCGTCTCGGCCGCCGAAACATAGACGCCCAACTGCTCCTCGGTGTGCGCAATCGCCGCCTCAATCCGCGGAACTTCTTCCTCCAGAAACGCGCACCGGTCCTCCATCTGCTTCTGCTTGATCGGATTCAACCGCCGAGGGCGATCTTTTGCTCCGTCGGCTTCGGCATCCTCGCCGTTTGCCGCCGCCGTGCTCTCCTTATTGGAGACACTGGCTGGCTCCGGCTGCTTGGGCGCGGCCTCGGCGGAGCCGCCCCCCCGCAGCCTGCGCCTCTTTCCAGAGCAGATAGTCCTCGTAGTTGCCGTCGTGGCTGGTTACCGTGCCGCCTTCCACTTCCAGCACCCGCGTGGCCAGCCGGTCGATGAAGTACCGGTCGTGCGAGACAAAAACCACTGTGCCGCTGAAAGCCGCTTGAAACGGAAAACCCTGCTGAAACTCCAAAGGCTCGTCCCCCGCCCCAGTATCAGAATCTCTACGATCTATCTCGCCGCTCCCGGCTCCGACCGCCTACGCCGGGTAACTCAGAAAGCGTGAATCGGAGTAACAGCTACTTAGTCGACCGAGTTATATTCCAATCGCGTCCACTTATGGGCTCGATGAGGACTAATCAGCCCGATAGATGATTCATTGAGTGCCGATATTGATATATGCTGNNCTTCGATGTCGATGTCGATACTGTTGAGATGATACGAACCCGTAGTAACTCCAACACTATCATTGGGTCCATCCGGACCGTCGATGACTTAGCGGTTGTGCTCTCCATGCTTTGGCAGGTCAACTGTGCCCAGTAACACGATTCGCTCGCCAGCAGCGTCGACCAAGTTATGCCAACCAACGCGATAAGCACCAAACCAGCTGCGCGAGGCAGCGGGCTATGAGGTATACCGGGAAGCTTCAAGAGGCAAGGACCTAGGTCTCTGACCGTGTGAAT
>PKXI01000312.1 GCA_003133425.1 Acidobacteriaceae bacterium | reverse complement strand
GCCGTCGTCACCAGTTGGGGGATGGAAAGCGAAGACGCGAGTATTTTGGCCTTCAGCGCAGCAACATCCTGCTCGCCGATCAATGCATGATCCGCTGCCGGAACAGGGTCCTGCCAAATCAGTGGCTCCGCGGGAACAAGCGGGCCAAGATACCGCGAGTGAGGTCCCATGTCGCGATGCGTCAGCTTGAACCAGGCCTTGGCAAAGGCGTCTGCGAACTCCGGAGGATTCTCGAGATAGTGCCTCGAAATCTTCTCGTAGCTCGGGTCCACTCTCAGGGAAAGGTCCGTCGTAAACATGATGGGAGCGTGCTTCTTTTTGGGGTCGTGTGCATCTGGCACGGTACCCGCTGCGGCTCCATTTTTCGGCGTCCATTGCTGAGCACCGGCGGGGCTCTTGGTGAGTTCCCATTCAAAATTGAAGAGGTTTTCCAGATAGTTGTCGTCCCACTTCACCGGGTTGGTGGTCCATGCACCCTCCAGCCCACTGCTGATCGTATCTACGCCCTTGCCGCTGCCAAAGCTGTTTTTCCAGCCCAGTCCTTGCTCTTCAATGCCTGCGCCCTCCGGTTCGCGATCGACATATTTGAGCGGGTCGGCAGCGCCATGAGCTTTGCCGAACGTGTGTCCGCCGGCGATAAGGGCAACTGTCTCCTCGTCATTCATCGCCATGCGCGCAAACGTCTCGCGAATATCCCGCGCCGCAGCCACTGGATCCGGCTTGCCATTGGGCCCTTCCGGATTCACATAAATCAGGCCCATCTGAACAGCGCCGAGAGGATTGTCGAGCTCACGGTCGCCCTTGTAGCGTTCGTCTCCCAGCCACTTGGTCTCGGATCCCCAGTAAATGTCTTCTTCCGGCTCCCACACGTCCTCGCGCCCACCACCGAAACCAAAGGTCTTCAGTCCCATCGAATCGAGCGCCACGTTGCCGGTGAGAATGATCAGGTCCGCCCAGGAGATTTTCCGGCCGTACTTCTGCTTGATCGGCCAAAGCAAGCGGCGCGCCTTGTCGAGGCTTACATTGTCCGGCCAGCTGTTCAGGGGCGCAAATCGCTGCGTTCCGTTGCCCGCGCCCCCACGACCGTCTGCAATACGATACGTGCCTGCGCTGTGCCACGCCATGCGAATGAAGAACGGCCCATAGTGGCCGTAGTCCGCAGGCCACCAGTCCTGCGAGGTCGTCATCAAGTCATGCAGATCCTTGATCACAGCATTCAGGTCCAGGCTCTTGAACTCCTCGGCGTAATTGAATGCCGCGCCCATGGGATTGGACAGTTGCGAGTGCTGGTGTAGGATCTTCAGATTCAGTTGATCGGGCCACCAGTTTGCGTTCGATTGGGCCCCAGCCGATGTGTGCTTGCGGGCACCGTTCGAAAATGGGCATTTCGCATCGCCTGACATGGCGTTCTGATCGTCGACTATGGGTGGTCCGGGGGTCTTTGTCTCGCGTTCAGACATGGGCGCGTCTCCTTCATGTAAATGTGAATGTCGTTTGGGTTTCGCGCCGGGCTGCTTTTAAGCACCCTGCGCCGTTGTTTCTGGACTTCGGGATTGCGGCTCGCCCACCGCCGGGCGCGCCTCAGGAAACAGTCCACTCACTCAAACTAGTCTCGTCGCTTCCATAAGTAAAATCAAACGACTCCTTCCGCCACTCCTTCATTGCTCCAAAACCAGTTCAAAACACCACCAGCCACCGTTAGATTTTCCTCATTTTGAGCTGAATCTCAATCATTTTCCAAGAACAGGAATTCCGGCCTCCCTTATCCACAAAAACCCCCTCCACCGCCGTTGACCCTGCTCCTCTCGCTCCTTAGAGTCTGTAGACGGGTGGCAAGTTTGATTCCACCCGAACGGCACGCAAAATGCCATCGACATCTAATAAAACAACAGTGCACACAGCCCCTTAATCTCGGAGTAGGAATGCTGAAACTAAAGAAGATACACATCCTCGGCTTTAAAAGCTTCTGCGACCGCACGGAGCTGGCCGTGCCGGGAACGGGCATTGCCGTGGTGGTGGGGCCGAACGGCTGCGGCAAGTCAAACATCCTCGATGGAGTCAGTTGGGTGCTGGGCGAGCAGAGCGCCAAGAGCCTGCGCGGCACAAACATGCAGGACGTCATCTTCGCCGGAACCCGCGACCGCAAGGCGCTCGGCATGGCGGAAGTCACCCTGACCATGGTCGATCCCGAGGCCTTTGAGGGACCTGTGCCCGTTGAGCCGGAGGTGGTGGTCGAACACGAAGGGCCCACCGACTGGGACGAGGACGAAGTGCGCCGCCGCCGCGCAGCCGAGGCCGAGGAAATTATCGCCAACGAGCAGCCCGGCCAGGTGATTGAAGATGATGAGCCTGAGGAATCGCACTCCACGGGCGAAGGTCCGCAAGCCGTAGTCCTCAAGATTCGCCGCCGCCGCTTTCAGCGCACACCACAGAAAGGCGAAATCGTAATCACCCGGCGGCTGTTCCGCACCGGGGAGAGCGAGTACCTGCTGAACGGCAAGCTCTGCCGCCTGCGCGACATTCAGGACATCTTCATGGGCACTGGCCTGGGCCCCGAGAGCTACGCCATCATCGGCCAGGAGCGCATCGGACAACTGCTAAGCTCCAAGCCTCACGACCGCCGCGCCATCATCGAAGAAGCCGCGGGGATCACGCGGTTCAAGACCAAGAAGCGCCTCGCCGAGCTGCGACTCGAAAGCGCACGTCAGAACCTCGCCCGCGTCGACGACATCTTTGAAGAAGTCACGCGCCAGATGAACTCGCTCAAGCGCCAGGCTGCCAAGGCAGAACGGTTTGCCGCAGTCCGTGACGAGTTGCGCGGACGCCTGCGCGTAGTGCTCGCCAGCCGCATGGCGCTCATGGACGCAGACCAGGCGCGCCTGGAGCAGGAGATCTCTTCCCTCTCCGAGAACATCAACGCCTCCGCCGAGCAGATCGGCACGCTTGAAGCCAGCCAGCACTCGCTCACCGAGCGAGGCTATGAGCTGGACCGCGACGGACACGAAGCGCAAGGCCGCGCCAATGAGGCCGCAGTCGAGTTGGAACGCGCCACCGCGCGCGAGCGCAGCAACACCGAGCGCGTGGGCGAACTGGAAGGGCGCATTGCCGTGGCCGGAGCCGAACTCGAGCAGACCCGCACGCAGTTGGCCGGCATTGCAGAAGAGCGCGCGCAGCAGCACAGCTTCCTTGAGTCCGCAGCAGGGGAAGCAAGGGAATTTCGCCAGAAGGTTGAAGCGCGTCAGCACGAAGCCCGCACGGCTGCAGAAGAAGTCTTCAACGCCGAGCGGCAACTTGAGTCCGGCCGCCGCCACGCCATGCATCTGCTCACCCTGGCCGGCAACGCCCGCAGCTTTACCGCGCAGGGCGAGGAGAGCCTGGCTTCGCTGGAGCGCGAAGCGGAGCGGCTCCATGCGGAAATGGGCCAGGCCCGCAACGAACAGGAGAACCTCGGCGTCGAGAGCGGACAAGCGCGCCTGCGCTTTGAGTCCGCAGCCGATGAACTCAAGCGCCTTGAAAGTGAAATCGCCACCCTGCGCGAAACCGTGCAGACAAAGCGCTCGGAAGAAAGCGCACAGCGCACGCGCGCCAATCAATTGCGCGGCGAACAAGCCGCCGTTGCCGGCCGCCGCGACTCTCTCGAGTCACTCATTCGCAATCACAGCTACTCCACCGACTCAGTGCGCAAGTTGCTGAAGCCCGGTGCACTCGGGCAGGGCCGCTCGCCCGTGGGAACGCTCGCGGACTTTCTTGAAGTCAGCGGCGAGCACGAAGGCGTGGTCGATGAATTTCTGCGCGAAGAACTCAATTACGTTGTTGTAGAGAGCTGGGGTGCAGCCGAGGAAGGCGTGCGCCTGCTGAAAACCGGAGATGGACGAGCAACTTTCCTGATCCACTCCGATGAGCAGGGTGTGCTCTTCAACGACGGCGGAGGCGTGGTCGACGAACCTGGCTTGACTCCGCTCAGAGAAGCCATCAAGGTGCTGAACGGCTTTGGCCGCACGCTTGAATCCATCCTGCCCAAGCTGCGGCACAGTTACCTGGTCACAGACTCGCAGGACGCATTGCGGCTAACTTCGCGCTACGCACACGCCTATTTTCTTACTCCCGAAGGCGAGTGTTTCCACAACGCCACCGTGACCGGCGGCAAGCCCGCCAGCGAAGGCCCTCTGGCGTTAAAGCGCGAGTTGCGCGAAGCTGAAATTCGGTTGGCGAAACTCGAAGTCGCTCTGGCGCAGGCGGAAACAGAAGCCGCAATCCTCACCAGAACCATCGAAGAGTTGACCGCGCAGCTTGAGGCCCGCAGCGAGCAGCGGCGCACTGCCGAGACCGACGCGGCCAACATGGGCGCCGCGCTCAAGCAGATGGAAGGCGAGGCGCAGCGCATCGAACGGCGTTTGCAGGATTGGCTTCTGCAGGCAGCGCGCAACAAGGACGCCTGCGAGACCAAGCGCCAATCCATCGACCAGAAGCGCGAAGAGGCCGCACGCCTTGAGTCAGAACATGCGCAAGCCGAGGCCGGCCTCGATGAACTGCAAGCCCAGCTTGCCCTGATGCGTCAGAAGCGAGAAGGCCTCCAGCAGGAAGCCGCTCAGGTCACTGCGGAACTGGCCGGCCTTGAAGAGCGGCGCCGCGGAGCNNCGCCGCCCTTGTCGACCGGCAAAAGGAGCTGGCCGACGCACGTGCTGAAGCGCTGGCTCTCACCCAGACCATCGCCGCGCAGTCGCAGGCCCTGCGCCAGCAGTTGGCAGAGATGGAGACGCAGCTCAAGACTGGACGCGCCGCGCTCGACCAACTGCGCGAGAACCGCGCCGGCCGATCCAGCGAATTGGCCAAGCTCCACTCCGATCTCGAATACCTCGAAGCAAGCTGCCTTGCCGAAGTCAACGTCGAGGCCCAGGTGCTCCGCGATGATGCGGAGATCATTCGCCTGCTCGGTGAAGAACTCACTGCCGAAGAGGAAACCTGCCGCACACTGAAGCAACGCATCGAGCAGATGGGCCCGGTCAACATGATGGCCCTCGATGAATACAAGGAAACCGCAGAGCGCCACGGATTCCTCGAAACCCAGCGCAAGGATCTGATGGAGTCCATCGAAAACACTGTGGAGACCATCAAGGAGATCGATCAGATTTCGCGCACCAAGTTCGACGAAGCCTTTGCCAGGATCAACGAGAACTTCGGACAGGTGTTCACGCGCCTCTTCCACGGCGGACAGGCCTTCCTGCGCCTCACCGACGTGGAGAACCAGGCCGAGAGCGGTTTGGAAATCGTCGCCTCGCCTCCCGGAAAGAAGCTGCAGAATGTCCTGCTGCTCTCGGGCGGCGAAAAAGCGCTGACGGCTTTGGCGCTGCTGGTGGGTATCTTCGAGTTTCAGCCCAGCCCCTTCTGCGTCCTCGACGAAGTGGACGCGGCTCTCGACGAAACCAACGTCGGCCGCCTTGCCGACCTCCTGCACTCACTCAGCAAGGAAACCCAATTCCTGCTCGTCACCCACTCCAAGCGCATGATGCAGTCCGCCGACATGATCTACGGCGTAACCATGCAGGAGCCCGGCGTCTCCAAGATCATCAGCGTGCGCCTCGGCGCCCACGAACAGCAGCGGGCCACGGCGTAGGGCTGACGGGATTGCTTTCCCATGTCCCCAAAAGCGGGACATGGGGCACCCGGCTTAGGGGCACGCGAAATGTTCGCTTATAAGGTGCGGTTTCAGGGCGAAATGTAACCCCAGAAGGTGTCATTTACCCCGCAAAGGTTGGCTTATAAGGTTGCGATTCGTCGAGACCTTAACCCTGCAGGGTGCGTGATTGCCGGGGGCAGGCCGCTCGCAAGGTTGCGAAAGTGAGCCCATGGTCGCCTGGAAGTTCCCGAAAAACGCGCAAAAAGAGCTTAAATGAGCCCTAAAACGTGCTTATTGCGC
>PKXI01000454.1 GCA_003133425.1 Acidobacteriaceae bacterium | reverse complement strand
GTGACCCTGCCTCCTACCCGATCTGAGGTGCAAACAGCGGTCACTTTTGAATCGCGGTCAGCTTGTCGAGCGCCTGCTTCAAATCGTCCAGCTTTTGCCCGGCTTCAGCCAGTTTGCCCGCCGCGGTGAGCCGCTGATAGTCGGAGAAGTCCCGCCCCGCTTGCCCGATGAGTGAGTTGAGATTCTCCGCAGGCCCGGGCTTTCCACCGGCCTCAGGCGCGGCCACGGCCGTAGCTTGCGGCGTATCTGCCGAACTCAGACTTGATGACCCGGCGCCGAACAGCGACGATAGCGCGCCCTCGAAGGTTGGTGCGTAGGCCAACCGATCCTGCAGCGCCAGCACAACAAGCCGCAACTCCGGCATGGGACTGCGTTGGGCCTGCAGGTAGATCGGTTCCGCGTAAAGTAAAGCCTTCCCGCAGGGAATCACCAGCAGGCTGCCGCGGCGCACGTGCGAGCCCTGCTGATTCCACAGCGTCAACTGCCCTGAAAGTTGCGCGTTCTGATCGATGCGCGCCTCAATCTGCTGCGGGCCATCCACCAGCCGGGTCTTGGGAAAGTTGTAAACAACCGCGGAGCCGTAGTGTTCTCCGTCGCTGCGTGCGGCAACCCAGCCGATCATGTTGTTGCGATTCGAAGGCGTGAAAGGAAGAATCTCGACGAATTCGAGGTCTGGTTCTCCGGGCAACTTCATGAGCACGAAGTTCGGCTCCATTGCCTGTGTGGACTGCTCACCGCCCTCACCCGTCCCGGTTTGTGTGGCCACCGTCCACAAATCCTCCCGGTTATAAAAGACCTCTGGGTTGGTCATGTGATACAGACCGTAAACTTCAGCCTGCAGGCTTAACATCAGTTCGGGATAGCGGACATGCTTGCGCATCCAGTTCGGCATGTCGGACGCGTTCTTGAACAGGCCCGGAAAGATCCCGCGCCACGCGGCGATGATTGGGTCTTCGTTATCGAACACATAGAACGTCGTGGTTCCGTCGTAAGCATCAATCACAGCCTTCACGCTGTTGCGCATGTAGTTCACTTGTGCGCCGCCGACACTGTTATGCGCGGAGTAAGGATAACTGTCTGACGATGTGAAGGCATCGATGACCCATGAGAGGCGGCCATCGTCGCCGACCACAATGTAAGGATCCTGATCGAATGTGAGAAAAGGCGCCAGCGCCGCAACGCGATCGCGCACATTCCGCCGCATCAGCAGCCGGCTTTCGGAATTCACATCGTCGCTGAACGGAACTTTTGCCAGGTCGCCACGGTCGAATGCCAGCACGATTCGCCGCAGAATTCCGCCCATAACAATGCCGCCAGTCCCCTTGTACGAGGTCAGGTTATTTGCCTGTCCCTCGGGATAATTGAACTCCTGCTGGCCAGTCTTCACATAGACGTCGGTGTCGGTCATCTCGCCGAAGTAAATCTCCGGCCGGGTCACGTTGATGCCGGGCACGGTGCTCTGCACGGGCATGTTCGAGAGCATCAGCGTGGGCAAGCCCTCCGCGGTGAATCCATTTACGGGGTTCATCGTGATCCCGTAGCCGTGCGTATAAATGAGCTTGTCGTTGATCCAGTTGCGGCTGCTTTCAGGCAGCTTGTCCACGTTCAGTTCGCGCACCGCCAACATCACCTGCCGCAGCGAGCCGTCGATCTGGTAGCGATCGATGTCGATATCGGGAAAGTCGTAGTAAGTGCGAATCTCCTGCACCTGGCGCAGCGTATCCTTCAGCGCCTGCACATCCCACAGGCGGATATTTTGCAGCGTTGCCTGGTTGTTTGCCGGATCGGCCGCCCCCGGTGTTATTTCGGCGGGAAATTCGTGCTGCGTAAAACGGTCAAGCCCATAGGCCTGGCGCGTCATCTGGATGTTATCGGCGATGTACATCCGCTCGCGGTCAAGCTGGTTGGGCTTTACGAGAAACGTAGTCACGTACCAGCCGGCCAGCGCGACAACGATATAGCAAACCGCGGCTGGAGCGACGGCAGTCGCAAGCCAGAGTCCGCGCGGGTTCAGCACACCGGCAGCAATGGCAACCACTGCTCCCAGCACCAGCGCAACACACACGAACAGCAAGCCGGTGATGGTGACGTGCGCATCGGTGTAAGAGACGCCGTCGAAAATCGTGTGATGTTCAAACAGGAGCTCGAAGCGGCTGATATATACCTGCAGCGCAAGAACCAGTAGCAGGAATCCGCCGGAGAAGCAAAGCCCGCGCCAGGGCAACGGGATCGAGGAGCTGAGCCGTCCGCCAATAGCGCGTGCCCCGCCCGTGACCAGCAGGAACAAAGCCGCGACGATGCAGGAAATCACAGCCAGCGAAAGCAGCCAGCCCGCAAAAAGCTGCCATGCCGGCAGGGTGAAGAGGTAGAAATTCAGAGGTCTGCCGAAGATGGGATCGGCGATGCCCCCAGTAGAGGGCGGCGCATACCAGTAGAGCGCCAGCGTAGGCCATTCCGCCTCCATTGCGGCGGCAGTGACGAGCGCAACCAGAATCGACCCGGCAATTGAAACGGCTCGCAATACTTTCGCAACCGGCAGATCGACGGACTGCCCTCCGAAGAGAACCGTATGGGTCGACGGCAGGTCAGCGGAATGAGCGCGCTTGAGCGCCGTAAATGCTCCCAGCAGAAACAGGAATGTCACCACGCAAAACGCCGCGAACACCCCCCACTCAAAGCCGCGCGTCTTCCAAAACACTTGGCCGTAGCCCAGCGAGTGGAACCAGAGCAGGTCAACCCAGTAGGAGATCGCTGTACGGCTCGCCAGCACGATGATGGCAACGAATGCGATAAGAAAAATGAATCTGCGGCGGCGCGGCCGCGGTGGCAGCGTATGTAGCGGCCAATTAATTGTCTCGGGCAATTTTTCCACCCCACTTAACGGGTTGCGTCAGGCTGAGCCACGCAGGAATTCTCAAAACGACTGCAGACAGGCGGTTTCTTGCGGCTCCTGCGGCCCAAAACTGACAAATTCCGCCTCATCCACTCTAGTCTTCCTGACCCAACTTTGCATGCCAAACCCGCCACCCGCAGCCCAATCGCACAAGCAGCCTTTGAGACGCCTTGTATCGGGGCACGACCTCAATCGTGCTGAACTTGGCAAAAATGAGAGTGGACTTTGCAGGCTTCGGAAAAACTCGTTCCAGAGGGAGGCGGGGCTTCAAACCCCGCATAACGCCAATAAAATCGTAGCGTGCTTCAGCTCCCGAGGGAACGGTTCTGCGCCGCGAACGCGTACCCCGAATCTCGAATCCGCGCTGCCTCAGATCAGATCGGTGCGCCCGGACGAGCTGAGTTCCTTCACGATCTTCCCCACATCCTGCGAGTGATCGCGCCGCACAATCAGCAGCGCATCCTCGGTGTCGACAACCACCAGGTTCTCCACCCCGACCATCGCAACAAACTTCTTCGGGCTGAAGATGTAATTGTCAGACGCATCAATGGCCAGGTGTCCACCGGTATCGGCAACATTGCCTTCCGCGTCACCGCGCAGCCGGGTATCATGCTGGTACTCGTAGAGCGACGCCCACGAGCCAAGATCGTTCCAACTGAACTCCGCGGGCAGGCAATAAAGATTGGACAGATGCTCGCCCTTTGCTGAGCGCGGCTCGAGCACGGCGTAGTCCACCGAGATGTTTTCGCACTTGGCGTAGAGCGAGCGAAATACTTCCTCGAACTGGGGCGTTCCATAGGCGGCAGCGATGCTCTCCAGCAGCGGTGCGGTCTCCGGTAGATGCTCGCGGACGGCGTTGGCCAGGGTTCGCGCGGACCAAAGAAACATGCCCGAATTCCAATAGTAGTTGCCCGCGGTCACAAATTCATCGGCTTTGTTCTGGTTGGGCTTCTCGATAAACCGGCGAACGTGGAGAGCGGAGTCGTCCTTGGTGTATTCGCCGGTCTCAATGTAGCCGTAGCCGGTCTCAGCGCGCACCGGCTCAATTCCCATCACCACAATATTTTCGCCGGCCGCTGCCACCGCAATGCTCTTTTGCAGCGCCTTCAGAAATCGCGGCTCGTCCGCAATTACATGGTCAGACGGAAATACGCCCAGCACCGCATCGGGATTCTCTCTCTCAATCAGGAAAGCGGCCAGTCCGCAAGCCGGCGCGGTATTGCGGGCCACGGGCTCCTGCACAATTTGGTTCGCGGGCAGGCCTGGCAGTTGGTCGGCGATCTCCTGGGCCAGGTACTCGTTGGTGATGATCCAGGTCTTGTCCAGTCCGGCAAGGGGCTTAAGCCGCTCCAGGGTCTGTTGAATCATGGAGCGCTCGCCGTCAAGAGCCAGCACTTGCTTGGCGCGCGCACGGCGGGAACGGGGCCAGAAGCGGGTACCGCTTCCTCCGGCAAGGATCACAGGGCGAAAATCAATTGGTTTCGACATCGAAAGGACATCCTACCCGACAGACACTACGTTTGCACAGTGCTGCCCGACACATTCCGCTACATTCTGCAATTGGACAGTCCCATCGGCCATTGGCGACGGGGCTCAGATGGGCTTGCAGCCCGCAATTTGCGCGGCCGGGCCGTCGAAGCGTAATGCCCGGCTATTTCAATCCGGTCAGGAATTCGCCCATGCGGCGGGTTCCCTCGTCGATATTCGCCTTGGTTACCGGGTATGAGATGCGGATATGCTCGGCAGTCCCAAAGGCCTCGCCCGGCACCGTAACCACGTGAGCCTCGTGCAGCATCCGCGTCGCAAGCTCTGTCGCCGTCCGGATTCCGCCCTTTCCGATATACGCAGAAACGTTGGGGTAAACGTAGAAGGCGCCCTCGGGTTTGGTGCAAGTAACGCCGGGAATTGCGGTAACTTTCGCCAGCATGTAGTCCCGCAACTCCACAAACTCGGCGCGAAACTCGCTCACGCACTCCTGCGAACCAGCCAGCGCAGCAATCGCGGCCTTCTGCACAAAGCTTGTCGCATTCGACGTCGACTGCGACTGCAGCTTACTCAGGTTGGCCACCACGGGCTTCGCAGCCAGTGCAAATCCGGCCCGCCACCCTGTCATGGCGTAGGTCTTCGATAGCGACCCGAGTACCACAATGTGCTCCTTGGCCCACGTAAACGAGCCGCCCGAGACGCACTTGCCGACATAGTTCAGGTACACATAGCACTCATCCAGCAGCAGGTAGATGCCGCGGTCGTGCGCCAGGTGCACAATCCGCTCCAGGTCCTCAGGCGACACAACCGAGCCCGCCGGGTTCGAAGGCGAGTTCAGAATAATGGCCTTGGTCCGCGGCGTAATCGCCTTTTCAATCGCGTCTGCCGTGATGCGGAAGCTCTCCGCCTCGCTGGTCTCCAGAAACACCACTTTGCCCCCGGCGTACTGGATGATGTCTTTGAAGCTCACCCAATAGGGCACCGGCAGGATGACCTCGTCGCCGTGATCGACAAGCACCTGGATGGTATTGAACAGCGCCAGTTTGCCGCCGGTGGTGAAAATGGCCTCGTCCACGCCGTAGTCCGACCCAAAATCTTTTGCATGGCGCTCCACAATCGCCTTCCGCACGTCGGGAATGCCCGGCACCACGGTGTAGCGGGTGAAATTCGCGTCAATGGCGGCGATCGCCGCGTCCTTGATGTGGCGCGGGGTAGGGAAGTGCGGTTCCCCGGCGCCAAAATCCACCAGGTTGGCGCCCTGGGCGCGCAGTTTGGCTGCCTCGGCGGCCACGGCCATGGTGGCTGAAACCTCGATCCGACCAATCCGGTCGGCAAAGACTTTTGAAGGGGCTGAAACTGTCATAGCTCCTCTATCTTTACAGATTTTCGACCAACCTCAAAATCGGGATACGGACGGCCCAATTGGCGGGCCCGTTATCAACCGTTATTGATCCGCGCCCGCAGCCGTTTCAGCACGTTCGGCGGCACCAGCCCGGTCACATCCCCACCCAGGCTGAAGACCTCCTTCAGCATCCGCGAGCTGATAAACGAATACCGCCCCGCCGGCTGCAGAAACACAGTCTCGACTTCCGGCGCCAGCCGCCGGTTCATCAGCGCCATCTGGAACTCGTACTCGTAGTCGGAGATGGCGCGAATCCCGCGCAACACCGCCGAAACCCCCTGCTGCCGGGCAAACTCCACCATCAGCCCGTTGAACGTAGCAATCGAAACGTTCTCAATCGAACCGGTCACCTCTTTAAGCATCTCCACCCGCTCCTCCACGCTAAACAGCGGGTTCTTGACCGGATTCACGAGAACAGCGACCGTGAGATGGTCAAAGAGCTTCGACCCGCGGGTGATGAGGTCCACGTGCCCGTTGGTAGGCGGATCGAAGGTGCCGGGATAAAGGGCCTTGACGTTCATCGGAATAACTCTAGGGGGATTCTACGGCATTCCCATGATATACATCCCATTCCCGAGTTCGTTCCTGACCAAAGACTTCGTGTCAGCACAAAGCTCCGACGGCTGCCGAAAAGTCCAATCCAACGCAGATTAAGGTTGGCTTTGAATCAGGGCACTGGTCCCCAGTCTGCGCCCATCAGCTAGAACCAGGTCTGCTTTCGATAGTCGAGGTAGGCCTGTCCAAACTTTTCTTCCAGAACCCTCGACTCCCGGCCGCTCCGAAACACCTGCATCACGAGCAACGCGACGAGTGGCACAAACAACCAATACAAGCGGAGAGCCACGATCACGCCCAGCCACATCACGCCTACGCAGACATAGATGGGATTGCGAATGCGTGAATACAGTCCGTGGGTGACAAGTGCCTTTGCCTGCGGCGAGACGGAAAAAGACTTGCCCAGCTGCAGGCGAGCAGTAACGAACAGAACATATCCGCAGACTGCCACGATTGCCCCGGCGATTCTCAGGATTGTCCAGGGCTGCTCCCGTACTCCCGGCACAAAGAGATAGAGCAGCAGAGCAACCAGAGGAACAACGATGGCGGGAATAGGGACTTTCATCTCCGCGAGCCGGCAAGATCGTCGCGATTCTCTTTGCGAAGACCCCAAATAACCAGGACAGTTGCGAACACAATTGCAACGCCAACCGACATGAAGCCGGAAGTGACCAGGCTCTCCTGCCAGGGCGCTCCACTGTGGGCTGCTCCGGTGATTGGAGAAAGCGCCGCAGTACCAAAGATCGCAGCGAGCATAGTCATGACCCAGTTCACATATGTGCCATAAAGCGCGGTCCAGAATGCGATGGTCGATTTTGCTGGTGATAGGCGCACGTGCGGCCAAATGGCTCCCAGCGCAACCAGGAAGGTGCCATTCATCACGCCTTCAAGGTGTGCGGCAAGTCCCATGCGCACATTGGCGAAATGCTGCTCGGCAAATCCGGTCAGCAGCCCAAGCAGGAACAGGCACATGCCATGAAACATCAACCGCCGGTTCGTTCCTTCCATGATGGGTTTCTCCTGTCAGCACCTGAAGCTGGTTGCATCAGTCGGGCGGCCCTGAGCCGTCGCCAGACGAGGAAGCCGTTCGGTGCGTCACCCATAGTACAGCAGGCTCAAGGAAGCTGGTTTTCCTTTCTCAAACTTCGCATTCCGCCGCCGCTCAAGCCTCGCGCCCAACTGCTTCCAAATCATTTTCAAAATTCTGCAATCCGTTTTCTGCTCTCCACCGTTCTCCATACACGGACCGTCCCCAGGTCCGATCCATCGAAAACGAAAACGGAGGTCTCAATGGGTTTCACAAATCTGCCCAATGATTTTCGTCGCGCGAGCGAACAGTTGGTAAACCGCCGCAACTTCCTGCAACGCACCGGCATTGTCGGAGCAGCAGCCGTAGCCGCTCCATTTCTTGCTGGCGTCATGACCCCAGCCTCGGCGCACGCCGACGAGGCTGATTCCCCAGCCGAAGCGGCTCAGGAATCAGCCCAGTCCATGGACACCGTTGCCCAGATCGCAACCGCCGCTCTCATTGCGGAAGACCTCGCCACCACCTTCTATTACAACGGCCTGGTTGGCGGCGTCATTCAGGATCCCAATCTCGCCGGCCCCGGAGGATCTGCCGACAACGTCACCTCTGCCGGCAATCCCGGCAACGTGAACTACATTCAGGCCGCCCTTACTGAGGAGATCTCCCACGCCAATCTCCTGCGCAGCTTGCTCAAGATTCCCAACTCCGGCGCCGATCCCGTGCAGACTTTCTATTTCCCCGCAGGCACCTTCGATACCCTCGGTCCATTCGTCGGCCTGCTTGACGCACTGGAGAACGCCTTCATCGGCGCCTATCTCAATGCAATTCAGGAGTTCGCACGAATGGCTTCCGATGCACGCATCAAGCGCGGCAGGCGTGAGTGGAACGCCAAGGGCTACTCGCCCGAAACACTCGACTATCTCGCCAAGGTCTCCGCGGCCATCATGGGCATCGAGTGCGAACACCGCGTCCTCGGCCGTGTCATCTCCAACAGCAACCCTGCCAACAATCGCAACTACGAGACCAACGACGGCATTACCGCTGTTTACAACGGCGCAAGTTCAGCGGTTGTCGCTCTCACTCCATTCCTCACGCCCAGCACAGGCCCCGGCTATTCTCTACAAACTGCGCTGGCCAATCAGGGCTCCGTCTCCATCCCCGTCCCCGGAACCCCGCCGGCGTTCTAGCGCAATTCAAGCGGGGCGGATGGCCAGCACCTCAATGTCCCACCAGAAGAATGGGTGCCCCAGGTCTCGAGTTTGAGACCTGGGATGTCACACTTCCCAAGTGAAGAGCCTCGTCTAAATACGATCCGGACATCCCGAAAGTACTCAGCCCAACCGGAGGATAGCTGCTGAATTGCCCGCGATCTCAATTCCTGCTGTGTGCCTTGTTTCCGGCACAGGCCCGAACTGCACTCCGCTCTTGGCCGTCAACGAAGGTCCTCGAAGCTCCCATCGCTGCAAATGTTCTGCTGCTTTGAAACTCGCCGGAAGCGTCAAACGAACCGCCTCGCCGCCCTTGTTCACAAACGCCAACATCGTCTTCCCGGATTTTGTCGCCTGATATGCAGTGATGTTCGCGCTAGTGTCGAGCACGCACGGCGCTATCCGATAGCCCACAAACATCTGGGCAAACTGCAATCCGTAGTACACCGGCCGCGGCAGAGCGGGCGCAGTTTCAGAGCTCTCAATCGGTGTATAAACGCCCACTCCTCCGCCGTGCAGATTCACGCCCGCAAATCCAGCACACGCCACCTTCAGCACATAGTCCGCGGCCCACAAAGCTGAAGCATACGCATCGCTCACATCTTTTCTGCCGCCGCCAAAACAGGAGTTGCCTTCGGCCATGCGGTAAGGTGTTCCGCCCGCCGCATTGCGAGCCGCGGCAACAGCTGCGATCTGCGCCTCCAACTCAGGATTCGTCTTTTGCAGCAGCCGTTCCGCGGTCATGTGCGGATCGCTCGCCGGCCCCATTCCATAAAAGTGGCTCGCCAGCAAAACGGCATCTCCCCGTGTGCGCCGGGCATATTCCAGGACCCATGTGTCCACCTTGCCATCGGTATCAGGACCGACAAACTGCGCGTGCGGAACTTTCTCCCGAATAGTCTTCACCCAGGTTTCGTATTCGTCGATGTATTGCTGAAACCCGTAACCCTCCGCCCGGAAAAATCTATCTTCGCCAAAACCATCTGCCTCATTGCCGATGGCGAATGCGATGAGCCGATCGCCCACAATCGCAGTCACAGCAGAAGCTTCATCAGCCGCTCTGGCAGCGCTCCCGCATGCAAAATTCAGCCCATAGATTAGCCGCCAGTTCACCGCATCCAGAAAGCCGCGAAGATTTTCGATCGCCTTGCGTGTAAGAATGCCTTTCTTGTTCTTCTGCACAACCGGATCGACCAGCGGCCACTCCCAGTAATCTTCGATTCCATGGCGGACGCCGCGAATTTGTTTCGGATCGTTCTGCCCAACACCTTCCCAGTCTGTGATGTTGCTCAAGTGTCCGCCGAGGCGTAGCACGCCATTCATATTCAATCCGCGAAATGCCTGCACCAGCGGCAGGTTGTCCAGAGAAAAAAAGCGAGGATTGTAGAGCTGCCCCATCTCATAGCTCAGGCCGATGAAGTCGGCCGGCATGACAGGCGACTGCGCGCCGGGTGGCGTGAGCTTGACGGCAACATTGGAATTGGTAGCGCTGGCGTTAAGAGTAGCGAAGGCTGTCGAAGCCGCGCCGTAAACGAACTCCCGGCGATTCATATGCACTCCTGGTCGGAACTGCACAGTATATCGGGAGAGTGTTTAGGGATGCTTACGGTCTGCAAATGACCGCGCCAAGATACAGACCGAGCCACCACTTAAAATATCTTTCCGTCCAAGCCAGCAACGAAAGGAAGGCCTGGGATCGTCTGCTTCCTGATTTCTTGATCATTCGTGACAAACAGGTGGACCTTTGCCAGGATGGCGGTTGCCGCATGAATCGCATCGGCGGCTTTCAGCTTGGTTTGGGCGCGGACAGCACTGTATTGTTCAGCCGTTTCGGAGGTAAACGGTAGCATTTCGATTTCACCTCCGCGCATAAATTGACGTATGGAGTCATAGGCAACTTCATCTTTGACCATTTTTGGTCGCACGAGGATTTCTCCGAGCGTAAATACGCTGGTGCAGATTGTGTCTCCTCGATGCTGGAATGCCTTATATACCTCGCGTGTTTTCCGGCCGAAGACAGGGTTTCCCTCAAGGATGTAGGCGAACAGCATGGTGTCCCAATAGATAAGGCTCATCAGCTGTGCGCCTTCGCCGGCTCGTCAAAATCAGGGGCAATCGAGCCGAAGTTCTCGCGCTCGGAGCGAATGAATGCTTCGGCACCACCCACTTCGCGGTACATGTTCGCGCAGATTCCATAGAGGGCCAACAGGCCTCCTCCTGCCGCAGGTGCCTTTGTAGCCGGTGCAGTCTTTTCGGCATTACCCAGCACCTTGAACACGAACTGCCAAGTTGTGCTTGGCCCGCCAGAAGACGGACCGCCTCTCTTCTCGATCAGCTCTACGCCAGCCTCCTGCTGGAAGTCCTTTGACAGCAAGGTGGAAAAAACAGAAGGCGTCCGATTCGTCCACCCCAGCTCTTTCTGGACATTCCCAACTCTGACTTGAATGGTCTTCTCGCCTTTCAAGCGTGCAGGCTTTACGTAGGTTGAAATCACATGCGCCCTTGTCTGCTCAGTGGGTTTCATCATGCAGTTTCTCCTTTTATACATTCACAACTATACATACATTACTAGAGAATATCAAGAGAAAGCGGCTGCTAACAGGCAGCCGCTTCGTCTTGACAAGATTAGAGTTAGCCCTTGCGGCCGCGAATGGCTTCCTTTGCTTCTGCGGGACCGGTGGCAGGCACTTCAGGAACATCGGCCTTCACAGCTCCGATGTTGAGCGCCTTGCGAAGCGCGGCGTCCATCTTGGCGAAAACGTCCTTGTTTTCCTTGAGGAAGGAGCGGGTGTTTTCGCGGCCCTGTCCAATGCGCTCGCCTGAGTAGCTGTACCACGCGCCGGACTTTTCAACGATGTTATTCGCAACGGCGAGATCGAGCACGTCGCCCTCGCGGCTGATGCCTTCACCGTAGAGAATGTCGAACTCGGCCTCGCGGAAAGGCGCAGCCACCTTGTTCTTGACGATCTTCACCTTGGTGCGATTGCCGGTTACAGCGTCGCCTTCCTTGATGGCGGAGATGCGCCGGATGTCAACGCGGACCGAGGAGTAGAACTTGAGTGCGCGGCCGCCAGTTGTTGTTTCAGGATTCCCAAACATGACGCCGATCTTCTCGCGAATTTGATTAATAAAAATAAGTGCAGTCCGCGACTTCGACACGCTCCCTGTCAGCTTGCGCAATGCCTGTGACATCAGGCGCGCCTGCAGGCCCATGTGCGAATCGCCCATCTCGCCGTCCAGCTCCGCCTTGGGCACCAGGGCAGCCACCGAATCCACGACCAGCACATCAATGGCGCCGGACTTGACCAGCGCCTCAGTGATCTCGAGCGCCTGTTCGCCGGAGTCGGGCTGAGAGACGAGCAGGTTGTCCACATCGACGCCAAGCTTTTTGGCGTAGCCGGGATCGAGCGCGTGTTCGGCGTCGACGAAGGCCGCCAGGCCACCCGCGCGCTGGGCTTCCGCGATGATTTGCAGGGTGATGGTGGTTTTGCCGGAGGACTCAGGACCGTAGATCTCTGTAACACGGCCGCGAGGAATACCCCCGACGCCAAGAGCGGCGTCAAAGCTGATGGAGCCAGTAGAGATGACGGCGATAGGCAGCAGCGCTTCTTTCGACCCGAGCCGGACAATCGACCCTTTTCCAAACTGTT
>PKXI01000195.1 GCA_003133425.1 Acidobacteriaceae bacterium | reverse complement strand
TAAAAATGGATAAATTCGCATGCCTTTGCTATGCAAACGTGTCAGATCTCATAACTTCATTAAAACTTCGCGAATTCGTCATATATTCATCTACCTCTGCGAGTCTTGGATTCGGGACTCGGAGAAGTACTTCGCGTGTGCGAATTGCTTCACGCCTATCCCTGTTCTTCCTGCTTGCCGATTGGTACATTACACGGCTTCATCGGGCACGATTCGGGAATGCGGGAACACTGTGCGTTCGACGAGCAAGCCGACGCAGTCACGAACCAACTTGATTTCGAGAGGACATAAGAGGCCCCATGAACTTCAGACACAAAACTGTTGCCGCCGGAGTATTGGCAGCCAGCCTCGTTGTTTCTTACGCCTACGCCAGCGACCCAACCCCGCCGGCTAAAAAGCCCGCTGCAACCAGGAAAGCCAAAGCGCCAGCGGGACCCACGGTCGAGGAACAGATTCAGTCGCTGCGTTTGGAGTTTCAGGGGCAGATCGACAGCTTGAAGAGCAGCCTTGCCGAAAAGGACGCGCAAGTAAAGCAGGCGCAGCAGGCTGCGTTCGATGCACAAGCGGCCGCTGCCAAGGCCCAGGCTGCGGCTGATGCGCAGCAGCAGGCGGTCAACGAAAATGCCGCTGCTGCGACGACGTTGAAGGCCACAGTGGAAGACATGAGAAATGTGAACGCCATAGCCGTCGGCTCCATCACCGACGAAACCGCCGCCATCAAGAAGGCCATCGCCAATCCGGATGTAATCAACTTCAAGGGTGTCACCATTTCACCCACCGGAAGTTTCCTGGCCGCCGAAACTGTGTGGCGCCAGGGAGCCACAGGCGGCGACATCAACACGCCGTTCACGGGTGTCCCGCTTGCAAATTCCGACGCATCGCAATTGAGCGAGTTCTACGGTTCCGGCCGCCAGTCGCGCATCGCAATAAAAGCCATTGGCAAGTTGCCCGCCATGACTCTGTCCGGCTACTACGAACTGGACTGGCTGAGTGCCGGTGTAACGTCCAACAACAACCAGAGCAACAGTTACACTCTGCGTCAGCGCCAATTGTGGGCTGATGCGCTGTTGAATTCCGGATGGGACTTTTCGGGCGGACAGGGCTGGTCGTTGGCCACTGAGACCACAGCGGGACTTACAAGGGGAACCGAGATTCTGCCGTCGACCATCGACGCACAGTACGAAGCTGGCTTCGTCTGGACACGTCAATACAGCTTCCGCGTTTCAAAGGCATTCAACAAGAAGTTCTTCATCGGCGCTTCCGCCGAAAATGCTGAAACACTAAATCCCGCCGGCTCTAACCTGCCCACCAATGTTTTGCTGGGTTCGGGTGGAACTGGCGGCGGCCTCTACAACCTCAATGCCAACTACTCGTTTAATTACGCTCCGGACATTATTGTCAAAGTGGCACTGGAGCCGGGATGGGGACACTGGGAGCTGATCGGCATCCAGCGTACCTTCCGCGATCGCATCTATCCCAACGCGCCTTCCTCTGCTGCCAGCGCTTACAACGACAAAGAGATGGGCGCAGGAATCGGTGGCGGCTTCCGCGCACCGTTGGCCAACAAGAAAGTCACAATCGGCCTCAAGGGCTTGTGGGGCCAGGGCGTCGGCCGCTACGGCTCATCCACCATTGCCGACGTAACAATTCGTCCCAATGGTCAACTATCTCCGCTGCATGGCTTTTCGGCTCTCAGCACCATCGAGCTGAATCCCACCCCCCGCCTGAACATGTACTTCAACTACGGCGCTGACTACATCGACCGCGACTATGTGCTCAACGGAGCAACCCAGGTTGGCTACGGCGCAAGAAGCACGAATATGTCCGGTTGCACTGTCGAACCTGTTTCAACCGCATCGATTCCCGCCGCAGCTCCCATCGCTCCGGCCAACTGCGGCAACAACAACAAGGATGTGCAAGAGTTCACGGCCGGCTACTGGTACAACATCTACAACGGGCCAAAGGGCCGTCTGCGTCAGGGAGTGCAATACAGCTGGTTCGAGCGCGATCTCTGGTCCGGCGCCGGTGGCACCACAAATCCCGGTGGCGGCGCGCGTGGAAAAGACAACATGGTCTGGACGTCTCTGCGCTACTACCTGCCATAAACCCCGGACCTTCGGGCCCGGCACACAAAAAGAGGGGCAGTCCGCGATGCGGGCTGCCCCTTCTGTATTTCCGGTGTGCGGAGATTTACTCTGCGGCGGCTTCAACAGCCTTGGTCTGCGCCACGGTCCAGTCGGGCGCGCCCACCTTGAAGCGTGCAAAGCGGCGCACCGTAATGTTCTCGCCCAGTTTGCCAACCTTCTGCGCAATCAGCTCCTTGATGCTGATGGCCTGGTCCTTGATAAAGGGCTGTTCGAGGAGACACACCTCTTCGTAGAACTTCGCCATCTTGCCGTCGACAATCTTCTCGATGACCGGAGCCGGCTTGCCGGTGGCAGCGGCCTGGGCGCGAAAGATATCCTTCTCGCGCTCGAGATCTTCAGGCGTGACGTCCTCGGGCTTTACGTAGCGAGGATCGCTGGCCGCGATGTGCATGGCGATGTCCTTGAGCAGCTCCTGGAAGTCCTCGGTGCGCGCCACAAAGTCGCTCTCGCAGTTCACTTCAATGAGTACGCCCAGCTTGCCGCCGGCATGGATGTACGGGTATACCGAGCCGTCGTTGGTGGTACGCGAAGCCTTCTTCTGCGCCGAGGCCATGCCCCGCTTGCGCAGCACCACAAATGCTTCCTCGATGTTTCCCTTGGTTTCCTGCAACGCCTTGAGGCAATCGCCCATGGGCGCGCCGGACTTTTCGCGCAGCTCTTTCACAAGCTTGGCATCAATCTTTTCACTCACTGTCATAATCTCTCTCTTCCCGGCGCCTATTGCTAACCTGGAGCCAGTCTTATTTGGGTTCACGCCGATGAATTTCCGGCAAAAGAAAAGCGTGGCACCTGAACCGGGCGGCCACGCTCGTCTCAGTTTGCGCACTTGCGTGCGCGGCAATGATTAAAGAGCGCCCTCGGCCGCTTCGGCCTCGTCCAGTGCCGCAACCGCGGCAGGCGCCTTGCGAATGCCAGGGCCCAGAACCGCATTCAGGTCCAATTCCTCGGCTTCGGCAGGCGCGGCTTCTTCGGCCACGGCCTCAGCTTCGGCAGGCACCGGCATCTCTTCGGCAAATGCCTTGTCGCCCACCAGATTCACGCCCTCGGCCGCCGAGTCGGCGATCTTCGAGGTGAACAGGCGAATGGCGCGCAGCGCGTCGTCGTTGCCGGGAATCACGTAATCCACCACCGTGGGGTCGCAGTTGGTATCAACCACGGCGACAACCGGAATGCCAAGCTTGCGCGCTTCCTTCACGGCAATCGCCTCGTTGTTCGAGTCGACGATGAACAGCGCGTCCGGCAGACGCTTCATGCTCTTGATACCGGCGAGATTGGCCTGCAGGTGCTTGCGCTCCCGCTCCAGCTTGATGACTTCCTTCTTGGTGAGCAGCTCGTAACGGCCGTCCGTAGCCATGTCGTCCAATTCCTGAAGGCGCTTCACCGACTTCTGCACGGTCACCCAGTTGGTCAGCAGCCCGCCCAGCCAGCGCTGGTTGATGTAGGGCATCCCAGCGCGGTTGGCTTCCTCGGCCACCGCATCCTGTGCCTGGCGCTTGGTGCCGACGAAAAGAATCGTCTTGCCTCCCGCGCACAGCTCTGTGACAAACTTCGACGCGTCCTTGAACAGCTTCAGCGTCTTCTGCAGATCGATGATGTAGATCCCGTTGCGCTCGCCGAAGATGTACTCCTTCATCTTGGGATTCCAGCGCTTGGTCTGATGCCCGAAGTGAACACCTGCTTCGAGCAGCTCCTTCATTGTGATCGTGGCCAAGAGGCCTCCTTTGTGGATTGCATCCGGACTGGTGATACCGGTGTCCGGATTGAAACCCGCTTTCGCGGGGGATTTGGTACCGAGTGGACAGTGGACAGTGATCAGTGATCAGAATCCCGAATCGCCGGACCTGTCCACTGTTCACTGTCCTCTGTTCACTATCTCTTCGAGAACTGGAACCGCTTGCGGGCGCCCTTCTGGCCGTACTTCTTGCGTTCCTTCTGGCGCGCGTCGCGAGTCATCAGCCCTTCAGCCTTGAGCAGCTTGCGCAGCTCCGGGTTGAATTCAACCAGGGCGCGGGCAATGCCCATCTTCACGGCATCGGCCTGTGCGGCAACGCCGCCGCTCTTGACGGTGGTAACAACGTCGAAGGAGCTGGCCAGCTCGGCCACAACCAGCGTCCGCTTGGCGGCTACACGCTGCTGCTCGGTGACGAAGTACTCTTCAAAAGCCTTGCCGTTAACCTTCCACTCGCCCGTGCCGGGACGAAGAAAGACGCGCGCGATCGCCGACTTGCGCCGCCCCGTCCCGTAATACTGAACCAGATCTGCCATTCGTTTCCTCTTAGCTCTCAGCCGTCAGCTTTCAGCCTTCAGCATTGTCGTGCTTGCATTCAATTCTTTGTGCCGCTCTGAACTTTCCGCATCAGCAGGGAAAAAACTGAAAGCTGAAAGCTGATAGCTGCTTTATCCAATTTCCAACGCCACCGGCATCTGCGCCTGGTGGGGATGCTTGTCGCCGCGATAGACCTTCAGCTTGGTAGCCATCTGGCGGCCCATCTTGCTCTTGGGAAGCATGCCCTTGATGGCCTGCTCCAGAATCATCTCCGGCTTGCGGTTCAGGAGGCGCGTGTACGACTCCTCGCGCAGCCCGCCGGGGAAACCGGTGTAGCGGCGATAGAGCTTGCTGTCGGCCTTGAGGCCGGTCAGCCGCACCTTCTCCGCGTTGATCACGATCACGTGGTCGCCGGTGTCAATGTAGGGCACGTACTGGGGATTCAGCTTGCCGCTCAGCACATCGGCAGCCTTGGTGGCCAGCCTCCCCAGCGTCTTGCCGCTGGCATCAATCACAAAAAACTTGCGGACAACATCTTTGCCGCTCGGAACAAAGGTACCCATCTCACTCCTGCCTTCAAAAAACCGACACAAAACACATTCGCCCACGCTCAAAAAGCGCAAGGGCCTGAATTCTACCCACTGCCAAACAAATCTGTTCGGGTGAGGACTGCTCGAGTTGGCCCCTTGAAGGGCTCTGGCTTAGCTGAACAGAATCAACGTTCAGCGGCCTGTGACCTGTTGCAGGCGAATCCCCTTCAGGGGCATCCGTCAGCCGAGTCCGGGTGAGTACACGCAGACCCCAGGCGCAACACCGCGCAAGGTCTTCAGAATACCCGAAATGGGGTCTGGAGTCAACGAAAAGTGGGGTGGAAAACCTTATTGGCGAGCCCGAAAAGCGGATGCGCATCGTCTTTTGCGGTCTCTCCTGCCTCCGATTCGTTTACGATGAGTGATCGCCGCGCGCCGGGCTGCGCCAGCTTCCCTTCCATGGTATTTCGTCTCTGACATCAACCAAGACCAATCTGCAATGAAGATAGGTCTGCCAACCCCGTCGTCCGAATGAGGATTGCTCGATGAAGACTCCCGGATTGTTTGACTTGACCGGCCGGGTGGCCGTCGTGACTGGTGGCAATGGCGGAATCGGCCGCGGAATTGCCCTCGGATTAGCCCGGGCCGGGGCTGCCGTCGCCGTGCTCGGTCGAAACGATGAAAAGAACCAGCGTGTGCTTTCCGAACTGAAGTCCATCGGCGTCCCATCGATTGCCGTGAAGGTTGATCTGACTGATCGCGTTGCCTTGGAACCCGCGTTGAACAAGGTCGTCAGCGAACTCGGCGGCATCGACATCCTGGTGAACAACGCCGGCAATGTGTCGCTGAGCGGCGGCATCCTGAACGAGAAACCTGAAGACTGGGACAACGTCATCGAGACGCAGCTCAATGCGGTTTTCCTTCTTTCCAAGCTTGCCGCCCCATTGATGATCAGCCGCAAAGGCGGAAAGATCATCAACATCGGCAGCATGTATTCATTCTTTGGATCAGCGCTCATCCCCTCTTATAGCGCGGCCAAGGGCGCGATCATCCAACTGACCAAATCAATGGCCATTGAGCTCGCCCCGCACAACATTCAAGTCAATGCGATTGCTCCAGGTTGGATTGAAACTGAAATGACGGCGCCGGTACACTCCATGCCCCTGCTGTATGACGAGATCATTTTGCGGACACCAGCCGGTCGTTTTGGCGAACCGGAGGAGATCGCCGGGACGGCAGTCTACCTCGCCTCGCGGGCTTCCGACTTCGTTACCGGCGATACGATTCGTGTCGATGGCGGTTTTGCAATCCGATGAAATCTGTCACTAACCAAACATCAAATCGATCTTCTTCATCGGAAGGAAAAGCCGGTTTGGTTGCGTGGCAAACGGAGTGAATTCGTACTTGATGTAAAACTCCCGGGCGCCTTCCTTGGCGTCCACAACGACCGCCCAGGAGGAGACCAGTTGTGAGGCTTGCCATGCCTTGTAAAGTGCATCGGTGAGCATCAACTCTCCAAGACGGTTTCCTTGTAGAGACACATCCATTCCCATGCGTCCAATGAGCGTTGCGCCAATGGGGCGCTGAGGCAGCTTTTTTGCGAGACGCGCCGGTAGATCCACGCTCAGGATCGAAATCGGCGAAAGCGTGTAGAAGCCGGCCACGGATTTGCCATCATTGGTCAGAACAAAAGCATTCGCCGTCTTTCGGCTCACATCCTGTCGAATGGGATCGCCGCGAAAGTAATTGTCGAGCGCTTCGACCCCACACGAGAAAGCTGCCCGGTCATGCTGCTTGCCGAGCGGCTCAAGATAATAGCCAGGCTGGTCTTTCGTGCTCATCGTTGCAACTGGCTTTCCTTGTAACGTTTCGCTGCCTCAGTGAGCCGCGACCCGAGCAAGGGCGGATTCATCAATGCCTCGGCAAAGAGTTCCGCATCCGGTTGTTCGAGAGTCCATGTTTCATACTCACGAATCGTTCTCTGAGCGTTCTCAAGGGCATGTTGAATGATGAAGTCCGTAACTGTTAGCCCCTTGATATAAGCAGCCTTTTCAATCGACGCCTTTTGCTGAGGACGTAGCCGTATGTCAATCCGTTCGCGAGTCTTACGCGCTGCTTCTTTCGGCTTCTGGGAGGTAGAGATGGCCATATTTCCTCCTCATTTCTCATGCTGAAGATCTGTACGGACAACCTCCGTACACCAGAAGCGTATCACATATCTCGTTCACGTCGCGTTTGCTGCCCTACTGCACCCCCAGACTCCTCTTCAACGGATGCGCCTCCGTATTGAAAATCACCGCATTGAACTCCAGCGTCGACTCCGGCGCAAACAGCAGGTACAAATACTTCATCGTCTCTGCAAAGAAGAAGCTCTCCATCGAATCGGCCTTCGCCTTGGTCTGCACATTGTCCAGCGCTGCGTAGGCATCATCGGTCCGGCAGTACTTCACCAGTGAGTTGTAGTACGTGACTCCCATGGCCAGATACTTCGCGTCGTGCGTGTAGTGGTAGAGATAGTAGGTTGACTCGATAATCTCCGGGCGCAACGGGTAGCCCGGCGAAACGATCTTCATCGTGGAGTAATCCAGCCGTTCCGGCTCGATGCCCGCAATCATCCACATCTTGAAGCTCGAGTCCTGAAGCTGCTTCGCGCGTTCCAGATCGCTCCCCAGCGCCAGCACGGCGGGATAGAACGCATCGAGCGAGCCGTAAAGCGAATGAGTGCGTGCGCCGGTGTTCATGTCAGCCTGGCCGTACCAAAGGCCGTCAGGCTCAAAATCGGCGAGATACTTGTCGATGGCCACCTCGCTCGAGCGCCACATCTGCTCGCAATCCTTGTCTCCGAAGAGGATCGACGCCTTGAGCAGATACTCATAATAGGAGTCGATGCCGCCCATAATGCCCGCAGTCGGGTTGGTCCAGGCGCCGGTTTCCACATCAATCTCCGACCCGACCAGGCCAATGTGCGAACGCCGTTTGTACAACTCCACGATGGCGCGTTTGGCCTTGTCGTAGTACACCGGTTTGCCCGTCAGCCGCGAAAGCATGCCGAACTCAAGCAGCAAGCTGCCGATCTCCGCGGGATTGCTCTTGTTGCCGCGGACCGCGCCGGTCCTCAAATTCACATACTCATATGGCATGCCCGTTGGTGAGTCGAACATCGGCAACATGCGGCGGCCCAGCTCGTCGGCCAGTTCCAGCAGGCGCTTGTCGCCGGTCATCTCGTAGCAGGAGATGAGGCTGCCCAGCAGGCGGATTGTGATCTCGAAATCCTTGACGTAGATGTCCTGGTCGAGATTGAGCTGGGTGTCGATCAGTTTGCGCGCCTCGTCCGCCTGCTCCGTCAGCCCCATCAGCATCAACGTATCCAGCGCGTCGATGGGCGTCATCAGCAGCGTGTGGCCCGGGCCGTACCAGTCAAACGGCTGCTTGGTGAGCGGCTTCAGCGAATCGTGCCCCCACGCGTATTTTTTGTAGCCCTCCCACGCGTGGAGCGTTTCCGTGCGAACGCGCGCCGCAACATCGGCCTTCTCCGCATCGGTCATGGAGAAAGCTGGCTTTGATTCCTGACCAGTTGATGGAGTAATTGCGGGAACGTTCTGCGCGAAGGCGGCAGGCAGAAGCAGGAGAGCAGAAGCAAGAAGAATCGCACGAGTTCGCATCGCAACCATTGTAGGACCGCGGAGGGACGGAGATCTCAGGTAAACGTTATCTTGACATCCGCCAGCCCCTTGAACTAGCTTCGAACCGTCCAAATCCTGAAGGGATCCCGCCAATGAAAAACCCATTCTCACGCCGTACATTTATTACCTCCGCAGCAGCCACCATGATTCCGCCCGCGATTGCCGGCGCCAGGCAGGGAACAGCGGGGCTGCTCTCGATGCTTTCTGGGGCGTCGCAGCCGCCGACATCGCAGAACGAAAACTGGAAAGATGCCGGTGTCATCGACCTTTCCAGTTCCCCTTACGCCAAGCTGAAAACCGTACCGGTAAGAGCGGTCACCATTCAAGACGGATTCTGGTCGCAGCGGCGAAAGACAAATCTGAACTCCAGCATCCCAGGCATGCACGATCAGCTGCTGGCTCACGGGCGCATGGACAACTTCCTGAGGCTGACGGGCAAATCCGCCGCGCCGCAAAAGGGCCCCGTCTACTCCGACTCGGATATTTATAAATGGGCCGAGGCCGTCGGCTTCGCGCTGCAGACCGCCGACCAGCCGCAACTCCGCGAGACCACCTCCGCAATGATTCGCGACATGGTTGCGACACAGGAACCGAGCGGATATCTCAACACTTATTATGTTGACGACCGTAAGCCACTACGCATGCAGTACGACACGCAAACCACCGGTCACGAGTTATATTGCATCGGCCACATGCTGCAGGGCGCCATCGCTTTATATCGTGCCAATGGAGACCGCACCCTGCTCGACGCGGCAATCCGCTTCGTTGACGGGTTCCTGCTTCCCAACTACGGACCGGGGCCAAATCAGAAAGGAATCGTCGCCGGCCATCCGGAGATCGAGATGGCTCTCGTCGAACTCTATCGCACCACCGGCAACAAGAAGTACCTTGAGCTCGCGGGCTACATTCTCCACGGCGACGCGCGCATTCCTCTACGCCCGCAACAGATCGTCTACATGTACTGCGGCATTCCCTTCACCTCGCGCACCAAGCTTGAAGGACACGCGGTGCGCTCCATGTATGCCTGCTGCGGAGCCACCGACTACTACCTTGAGACCGGCGACAAGGAATACTGGAAGACTCTGAGCGCGCTGTGGGACGACCTGACGCAACATCAGCTCTACGTCACGGGTGGCGTGGGAGCGCGCGAGACCGGCGAAGCGTTTGGCGACCCCTACGAATTGCCGAATGCGCGCGCTTATGGCGAGAGCTGCGCCGCCATCGGCATGATGATGTGGAACTGGCGCATGCTTGCAGCCTCTGGCGAGGCGCGATTCACCGACGTGATCGAGCGCGCGCTTTACAACGGCATCAACTCCGGCATGTCGCTCGACGGCAACACCTACTGCTACCGCAATCCGCTGGCATTCGATCCTTCCGGCAACTCGAGCGACCGGCACGCGCCCGAGGGGCTGATCCGCAATCCGTGGTACGACACAACATGCTGCCCTCCAAACCTGGAGCGCACCTTTGCATCGCTGCCCGGCTATTTCTACTCGACCAGCGCCGAGGGCGTATACGTCCATCTCTACGACAACTCCGAGATGAACTGGCACCTTCACGATGGAAACGGATTGAAGATTCTGCAGGAGACGAACTATCCGTGGAAAGGCCAGGTCAAACTCACTGTCAGCCCGGCAACGCCGGCGGAGTTTGCTCTCTACCTGCGCATCCCCGGCTGGTCGGCGAAGAACAGCGTCAAGGTGAATGGAACGCCAATCGGCAGCGCGCGGGCCGGCGAGTACCTGGCGGTCCGGCGCAAATGGTCGGCGAATGACATTGTCGAGATGGACTTCGACATGACGACGCACCTGCTCAAGGCCAACCCCGCTGTCAGCGAAGACCGCGGCAGAGTTGCGTTTCAGCGCGGCCCCATCGTCTTCTGCATGGAACATATTGACCAGCCGGACCAACTCGATCATTCCGGCGCCGGAAACCTGTCGGGGTATGTCGTTCATCTCGGCGAGGACACGAAGGCAAACTTCGACGCCAATCTTCTCAACGGCGTAATGACCCTAGAGCACCCCGGAACGATCCGCCGCGCTACCGCTAACCCGGGACTCTACTTCCCTGCTTCAGAAAACGTAGAGGCGAAGGAGATTCCAACCACGTTGAAACTGATTCCGTATTACGCATGGGCAAACCGCGGCCCCGCCGCAATGCAGGTCTGGATTCCGTATCTCCAGGTATAGCTTGGTGTCGAGCTCCACATAAAAAGCGAGTGCCCCACCTTCGACGAGAAGAACTCGACGAAGCTGGGGCACTCTGATTTTCCGCATCTAGAAGCTAAGAGCTTCTTCTTACGCCGCGTGTTCGGCTACCGAGCTAACCCGGAACCGCTTCATCTGGATCGAAAGCGTCTTCTCGATCTTGCGCAGGTCGCCGCGCTCGGCGGGACCGGCAAATGTCGAAGCCACGCCGTGAGCAGATGCGCGCCCGGTGCGGCCGACGCGATGAACGAAGTCTTCAGCTACCTTGGGCAGATCGAAGTTGATCACGTGCGCAACGTTGGCCACGTCGATGCCGCGAGCGGCAACATCAGTGGCAACCAGTACGCGGTGATGACCCTCGGAGAAGCTGCGCAGGGCGGCGTTGCGTTGCGCCTGCGAACGGTCGCCGTGAATCTGCGTTGCCGACCAGCCTGAGCGAGCCAGGCGGCGAGCTACGCGGTCAGCGCCGTGCTTGGTGCGCACGAAGACCAGGAAGCTACCCTTCTCGGAACCGAGCAGGTGCTCGAGCAATTCCTGCTTTTTGTCGGGTGCGACTTCAAAGGTGCGCAGCTCCACATTCTCAGCGGGCTTGAGCACCGAGCCGATTTCGACGCGGGCGGGGTTGTTGAGATACTTGCGCGCCACTTCCTTAACCGGGCCTTCGAGCGTAGCCGAGTAGCAGAGAGTCTGGCGAGTGGCTGGCAGCGTGGTCGCGATGCGGGCGATGGCGGGCTGGAAGCCCATGTCGAGCATGCGATCCACTTCGTCGAGAACCAGGATCTTTACCTGGTCGAGGCGGACGAGGCGGCGCTTGATGTAGTCCTCAAGGCGGCCGGGGGTAGCAACAATAAGCTTTGCGCCGCGGCGAATCGCGTCAAGCTGCGACCGCTCTTGCATCCCGCCAACCACAAGGGCGACGGTCTGCTCTGAGCTGGAGCGGATAGCAAGAAAAGCCTGCTCCACCTGCATGGCCAGCTCACGCGTGGGCAGCAGGATGAGGGCATGGGCCGCGGGTCCGCGTGCGCCTGACTTTTGCAGCATCTCCACGATGGGGATGAGGAAGCCGAGCGTCTTGCCGGTTCCGGTCTGGGCGGTGGCCAACACGTCGCGGCCTTCAAGGGCCGGGGGAATGCAGTCGGCCTGAACCGGGGTTGGGATTTCAAACTTGTTGGCATTGAGCCGCGCCATAAGCGGCGCGGACAAATTGAACTGCGAGAACTGAGTAGTCAAAATAATTCTTTCCTGAGCTCCGGGAGCCCCTTTCCTGGGGCCTGCACTCGGAACCGGACCTGGAGGCGCGCGTCCTAAGAGGGCACAGGCCTACTTATTAATATGCGTAAGGGAGAACCGAAAGTCGTTCAAGAAGACTGGCCACCAGCATTCAAAAGGGGAGAATGCCCTGGCCCGGAGCTGCCACACGCTACTTCATCGCCAGACGGCACATAGACGGCCGGCCCCACTATCCCGCTTGCTCCCGGTTTTCAGCGCGCCCGTTCCAGTCCCATGTTTCATTCATGGAGGCTTCGCTTCAACGCCTGCCCGACCAACACATGGTCCAAGGCAGAGTTCCCGGGTGGAAACTCAAGTGGCTACGCTGTAGGGGCTTGGGGAAATCTGTGCAAGGCAAGCTGCCGTCTAACAGGCAGAATACCGCTCACGGCCAAATCACTGAGCGCAACTACAGTGTAGCACGGATGGGGTTTTGACACCGTATTCCGGTTGAAGTGGTTACCCTTTGCCGCTCATGCGCGCGTCCGGCAGCCCCAGCCGCCGCTTAATCTCTAGCAGCTCCTCGATCTTGTTGGCGGGAAGAAACGCCAGTGGCTTCCCGATCTGCTGCGCAATCAAATACGTTTTGCAGTAGGTGTCGAAGGTCTCCACAAACCATTCGGCGTGACTCACAGTGTCGGCCCAGCACACGATGCCGTGATTCGACAGCAGAATTGTATTGTGGTCCCGAACGAACGGCCGCACGGTCTCCGCAAACGCCTGCGTCCCCGGAGTTTCATAGGGAGCAACGGCGGCGGGACCAATCGAAGTTTCGTACTCCGAAATCAGCCCGATCGGCGGAACAGTGCCGGTCATCGCAAAGGCAGTTGCATAGGGCGGATGGCAATGAACCACGGCGCGCGCGCAGGGGTTGCTCCGATAAATCTCAAGATGCAGCAACAGTTCGCTGGTGCGCAGACGATTGCCGGCCAGAATATTTCCGTCGAGATCCGAGAGGCAGATGTCGGACGGCTCCATGTCGCGCTTGCTCATCATGGTCGGTGTGCAGAGTAGGTAGCTCTCGCCGAGCCGCACGCTGATGTTCCCGCCGTTGCCGTCGACATACTGCCTCTCCCACAACTTGCGGCCCACAGTAATGATCTCAACGCGCAGCGCATGGGCCTCAGGAGAACTGGCCGCCGTAAGCGGCGAGGTTTCGTCCTGGGCAAACGGCGCCTGGGAGGGCTGCGGCAGTTCCTTCGTCTGCTCCGCTGGCGGAACCAGTGTCTGCTCCATGATCGGCCTCACGCGAGTGATGGTTTGACGGGATGCGCCGGGAAAACGCACCCCTCTCTTATATTTTGTCGTGGAAAGGAGCGTTGCCACGTGACAGGGATCACAAAGGGCAGAGGAGAATCTCGGGCCATAGCATTTTCGGAATTGGTGTAGACCGAAGGCACTATGCTAAGNNTGTATTCCGAAAATGCTCTAGTCTCCCGGCACCAGTCTCCGCTGCAGTGCCTCAAGCGTCTGTCCCTTGGTTTCCGGATAGAAGAACAGCACCACCACAAACTGCACCACCGTCATCACAGCGAAAAACGCGAAGGGCGTTTGTGTGTGGAAGGAGTGTACGACCACCGGAAACAGCAGTGCGATGGCGGCGTTCATGAACCAGTGACTGGCACTGCCCACGCCCTGTCCCTTGGAGCGAACCGAAGTGGGAAAGACTTCGCCTAGATACACCCAGATAACCGCTCCCTGCGAGATGGAAAAGAAGGCGATGTACGTAACCAGAATTCCGAGCAGCGCGCTTTGATGCGATTGCGTATAGAAGACCCACGACACGCCGGCAAGGCAGGCAGAACAGCCAACGGCGCCGATCAGCAGCAGAGTTTTCCGGCCCAGCTTGTCGATCAGCGACATGCCCACCAGCGTGAACGTAAAGTTGGTGGCGCCGATGGCAATTGCCTGCTGGTCGCTCGAAATCTGGCTGAATCCCGCGGCCGCAAAAATGTTGTTGAGGTAATAAAGGATGGCGNNAGGTTGGTGGCGCCGATGGCCACGGCCTGGAGGTCGCTGGAGACCTTGTCGAACCCCGCGCTCTTGAAGATGTCGTTGAGGTAATAAAGGATGGCGTTGATGCCTGCGAGCTGATTGAAGGCCCCGAGGGAGATGGCGAGAAACAGCGGATAGCGATACTTCCAGCGGAAGACCGGCTCGTGCGCAATCGCGTGTTCCTGGGCCAGTGCGGAACGGATGTCCGCCAGCTCGCCCTCCGGGTCCTCTTCGCCCATCAACTTGAGCACGGCAAGCGCTTCGTCAATGCGGTTCCTTGATGCAGAGAAGCGCGGGCTGCGCGGTATGCCAAACAGCAGCGCCAGAAACGCAACGGCCGGAAGCGCGGCAATCCCCACCTGCCAGCGCCACTCGGTTGCGCCCAGATGCAGCGTACGAATGGCGTAATTGGAGGTGTAGGCCACCATAATGCCGAAGACCACATTGAGCTGGAATGCGGCCACCAGCCGCCCGCGCCACTTGGCCGGAGCAAGCTCGGCAATGTAAACCGGCCCCAGCACCGACGAAGCGCCAATGCCCAGCCCGCCGATGAAGCGGAACACCATGAACGAGTACCAGCCCCAGGCCAGGCCGCAACCGATAGCGGAGACCACATACAGAATGGCCGTAATGCGCAGCGTCTCGCGACCGCCCAGCCTTTGCCCAATGGTGCCGGCGCCGAGAGCTCCAATCACCGTGCCTACCAGGCCGATGGCTACCGTCATGCCCTTTTCCCAGGGGCTCAAACCGTAGAGGCGTACCAGCGCATCGATGGCCCCTGCAATGACGACGGTGTCGAATCCGAACAGCAGCCCACCGAGGGCGCCGGTCAGGGTGGCTTTCATCAGGTTGACGTTTGGACGCATAGTCTCCGTTCCCGTAAATCCCAAACCATCCTACAGACTGGTGCGGCAAGCGGGCAAAATCGGACGCCCTCATCCTGCTCTGTCGCTGCTGGCCCTCGAAGACCCGGTCCGGCGAGTTCTGATCTTTATCAAGGGTAATTGACTGCGCAACCGGCTATAATCGGCTGCTCCGAAGGTTTTGCGAACTTTTCGGCCAATGTTTCCGCATGGAACTCCGGCCTGTCCTTCTCAAGAGTCTTCGGCCGAGCAATGTGGCCAGGAAAGCTGATCGAAGGGCGGGCTGGCTCCTGCCACTTGAAAGGGACGTCGGTGACAAACCGCATGCGCAGGATCATGCAATGCCGCACCACAGTTTGCGCGGTGGTTTTGTGTTTCGCCGCGGCAGTTGGCGCACAGACCACAGAGTGGAAATCGTACAGCTATCCGGCCGACGGATTCCAGGCCTCGTACCCATCTGTGCCGGAGATGACCAAGAAGGACATTCCGACCGATGCGGGCTCGTTCGAATTGCGCTCGTACATCGCGCAGGCCTCCCCTGTGGCACTATTCATCGGAGTTTGCGACTACGGCTCCAAGGTCGCGGGCACTGATCCGCAAACGGTGCTGCAAGGGACGAAGAACGGAGCTTTAGCCAACTCCAGTTCACACCTGGTGAGCGAGAGGAAAATCAAGCTCGGCGTTTACCCGGGCATCGAATATGAAGCGGAAAGCGACGCGGCGCACTTTACCGCTCGCATTTACATTGTGGGCTCGGTGCTTTACCAGACGCTGGTGGTTGTGCCGCTGGGCAAGCCTTACGACGATACCACTCGCTTTCTTGACTCATTTCAATTGATCGCACGTACGAGCAACTAAGCCTGCGTCCGGTCAACTCCCGGTGTGCGGGTTGCCGGGCAATACAGCCAGGATGCGGCAGCGGCGTTTGTCGGCCGCGCTCCAGGCCAGCACGATCTCGCTTTCAATGTAGGCGCAATCGCCGGCTTCGAGCACTTCCTGCATGCCGCCCGCATCTAACTGCAAGCGGCCTTCCAGCACATAAATCACGCCGCTGGTCCCGCGAAAGCAATCCGCCGTACTGTTAGCCGCGCCGGGAGAGAACTCGATCATTTGCGCCAACAGCCGGGGGTTTTCGCTGGTCGCATTCAGAGGCGTAACCATCACCGCCTCCAGTCCGCGGCCATTGCCCTCCAGGTGCGCCTTGCGTGTGACGGAGAGCGTATGGCGCACCGGCTCAGCGAAGAAGTAGCTCATGCCCACTCCATAAACGCGGCTGATGGTAGCCAGCGTGGGCAGGGTGGGAATCATGCGGTCGGTTTCTAGTTTCGATAGAAGAGCAGTTGACAGGCCGGTCTCGCCGGCCAGCCTTGAAAGCGTGAGCCGCTTCTGGGTACGCAGCGAACGCAGCTTCAGGCCAATGCAATAGGGCTCCAACGACCATTGGGCATAAGAAACAGTCTTGGACATGCAGACTCCTTTCGTATCCGGTAACAGTTTCGTGTCTGGTTACGTACTCCAAAATAATTCTGGCAGAATACTTGTCTGCCGCGGTTGAATTATTTCTGAAGTTTTCCGGCAGTCTTGGCTGCTGGCAGACAATGGCGGTTCAACTGCGGCCTCGTCGAATGCAGCAGACAGAATCCGCTTCATGGCCAGGGAATTCCAAATTGCAGGTTCGAGGGGTTACAACGCGTACCCGCCTGAGCCGCATCGAATGTTTCGATACCCAAAGTGTGAACGGGCCCCACACCGCACCCCAAAATCCTGAAGTGAGGACTGCCTTGCAATGACCAAGCTATCGATTCGCATTCCCTTTCCTTTTCGAAGCGTCCGGCCTCTCGCGCTCATCGCCACCCTGTGCGCGGGCATTCTCTGCGCCGCCCAGGGCAAACCCGCCACAAACCCGGATTCCGACGTGCTGGTGCTGAGCAACGGCGACACGCTGCACGGCAAATTCGTTAGCGAAGTGGCCGGCAAAGTCACATTTCACAGCGATCCGCTCGGGGACGTTTCGCTGGGTTGGGACAAAATCAAAGAGCTGCAAACGAACCAGAAGTTCGCCGTGCTGGACGACAAAGTAAAGTCGCGCGGCAGGAAGGCTGCGAGGCAGATTCCCGAGGGAACCCTGGACGTGGCAGACCAGGCGGTCACAGTGCATCCTGAAAATGCCGCCGCGGCAGCGCCGATTCCCGTCAAGAACGCGCAGTTCATTATGGATGCGGCCGCTCTGGAGAAGCAGTTGAATCACGAGCCGGGCTTCTTCTCCGGCTGGAACGGAGCGGCCACCGCCGGAGCAACACTGGTGAGCGCGACGCAGAATGAGTACACCGTGTCTGCAGGCATAGGCCTGGTGCGCGTTGTTCCCACAGTTGAATGGCTGAATCCGCGCGATCGCACTTCGGTGGACTTCACCGGGTCGTTTGGAAAGATAACGCAACCTGCTTATTCATCCGGGGGCACAACCGTGCCGGCAGTGGTGTCGAAGTCGGCGATCTATCACGCGGACGCCGAGCGCGACGAGTATCTTTCCCCGCGCATCTTCGCGCTGGGGCAAACGGCCTTCGATCACAACTTCGGCCAGGACCTGGACCTGCAGCAGATCTACGGCGGAGGCTTTGGATGGACAGCCTTGAAAACTCCCAAGCAGGAAGCGGACTTGAAAGGAACCGTCCAGTACGAAAAGCAGCAGTTCATCACCGGCACCTCCAGCGGAAATCAAAACCTGATTGGATCGACTTTCGCTGCCAATTACGTTCTGCACCTCAAGCTGTTCACGTATATACAGGGTGTTGCGTATATTCCCGCCTACAACAATACCCATGCGTATTCCGCCAATGAGACCAGCACGTTCGTGTTTCCCGCTTACAAGCGTCTGAGCTTCTCCCTGGGTACGATGGACAGCTACTTGAACGATCCTCCTGTGTCGTTGCCGCACACCAAACGGAACTCATTCCAGTTCACGATGGGACTGACCTACGCAATCAAGTCAAAGTATTGATTCAGCCTGCAATGGGGGAGTCAACGATTTGGCGGCGATGTTGCGCTGAAAAAGGGTTCGGTCGCGTCACATGACGCGCACGGCCTGGAGCCCTGCTTGCTCGTCTGCACCCTCAAGCCGCAAAGATTGTTAGAGATAGATTCTGTCCCTTTTGTTTACCAACTTGGTACTAAGTAACCGCTTTGAATTACTTAAAGCTGAAGAAACTGGAAGTTTCCTACACCCCACACAGCGGCAAGAGTCGATAATCAAGGTACAAAAACTGTGCTCATTGAAACACAGAAGATCAAAGAAATTGCTGCTTCATTTCTTTTCCCGGATCGTGCGCCTGAAGGAGCTTGAGGCCCCTGCAGGCGCTCCCATTCGACCTGGTCGGATGGCGTAACGTCGGCGGACTGGTTCGCCAGAAGTCCGAAGAACTGCGTTGGATCGGATGCGTCAGCGTACTTCTGTACCACCGGGCCTTGAAAAGCCGGGGTTATCTTTTGCGGGCTTCCGCCTGGAAGCCGACGGCACTCTTTTGCGCGGGGAAACACCGGTTCACCTGCCCCCGAAAGAGCTGGCAGCGCTCGAACTGCTGCTTGCCAATGCTGGCCGCATCGTCACTCCTCTGCAACTGCGCCAGGCTCTTTGGGGCGATGTGCATGTCTCGGCAGACAGCGTACCCAAGTGCGTGTCATCGCTGCGCGCGCGCCTCGAGCCGGAACAGTGCATTCAAACCGTATACAAGCGCGGATACCGCTTTACAGCCGGGGTACGGGCACATGGAGCAGGACCGGGCGCCATGCTGCTGCGGTTGGCAATTCTGCCCTTCACAGCCGGATACGGCGTTCCTGAGCACCTTGGTTCGGTTCTTGCCGAGGAGTCCATGGCAAGGCTCAGCGGTGCGCGGCCTCCCGTTGTTGCCGTGCTCGCGCAGGATTCTGTGTTCACGCTGGCCAACCGCGGAATGACCGCGCTCGAGACCGGCGAGGCACTAAAAGCCGACCTGGTTCTGGCTGGAACCCTGACCGCACTGCCAATGCACTACCGCCTGCGCACTGAAATGATCCGTGTAGACGGCGGAACCCAGGTCTGGGTGGAAGACCTGCTGGTGGAGCGAAACAGGATCGGCGGATTGGAAACAGAGCTGGTCAACCGCCTGGTCTTCCGCCTGGGCGCAAAGCTCCCTGCCCTCGCTTCATTTGCGCCGCCGCAAAAAGAAGGCCTTTCGATTGCTGCCGCAGCCGAACCCGGGCAGGAAATCGCCATCGAACGCCGCGAAGCCTACGAGATCTTCCAGCGCGCTCACTATGAATGGCAGACATTGCAGCGCCACGGCATGCAGGATGGGCTGCAGCATCTGCTGCGCGCCACCGAGCTTGATCCGTCGCTGATCGGCGCGCGCGTAGACCTGGCGAATCTCTGCGTTACGCAGAGTCTCTACGGCTTCATGTCTCCCACGGTTGCGGCAGACATCGTGCGGCGCACCGCTGAATCCATCCCGGACCTAACCGTTCGCGCCGAGGCGATTCTGCCTGCACTGGGATGGGTCAGGCTCCACGTGGACCGCAATTTGCCGGCGGCGCTCTCAGCCTTCTTGCTCTCTGACCATCTGCCACACAACCCGTGGATCACGCGTGCGCGCTCCACGTTCGCACTGAGCCGGCATCGTTTTGGCGAAGCAATTGATTTGCTGCGCGCAGCGATTCATCTGGATCCCTATTCGCCCTGGCTGCAAGCCCGTCTGGCTTGGGCATTGCACCTGGCCGGCCAGGCCAGCGAGAGCTTCGAACAGATACAGCGCGCGCTGACCCAGTTTCCCGAACATGGAGGCGCCAATCTCTACGGTGTCGTGATTCTGGCCTTCAACGGCGAGCCGGTACGCGCCACCGAGCTTGCGCAGGAACTGGAGCAGCGGGTACCGTACTTCGATCTGGCGCCCGCCGTACACGCCTATGCGCTGGCCTGTGCGGGCCGCGGCGACGAAGCGCGCACAATTCTGGAGCGCCTGCAATGGCTGGGCCGTGAGCGTTTCCTGCTGAGAGCGTTCACGCCCGCAGTTTACGTGGCCCTCGGCGAGCTCGACGCGGCGCTTGCGGAGTTGCGCGCCTCAGACGAGCTCCGCTGCCCCTGGTTCTTCCAAATGCTGGCCGATCCGCGATTAAAGCCCCTCGAAGACCGGCCAGAGTTCAAACAGATGCAGGCAATTCTTGCCGACATGGAAGCCGGCGCAGCACGCGAAGAAGAAGCCTCATCCTGAACAGCATTTCATCGCGAACACCAAGCCCGGTCCGGCGCTTGCCCAAGCGCGCGCAAGCAGTGTAACTTTGCCCAGTCGGTGCTCGCGCGGGAAATCCTCGCGTAAAATTTTCTCCGGCGACGAGGGAGCTTTCCATGGAACGTCGCAGTTTACTCAAAACACTTTCAGCAGCCGCAGCGGCAGGCGCGGCTGTGAGCCTTGGACAAGGGCGCACACTTTCAGCCGAAGCCGCTTCAGGCGTGGTCGCAACCATGGGCGGGGGCGGCCCTCTTGCTCAGGCCAGAGACGCTGCCCGCCGCGGAATGCCCCCGCTGAAAATCACCAACGTAAAAGTGATTGCCACCGCCCCCAGCAGTTCGAACTGGACCATCGTAAAAGTGGAAACCAGCGAGCCCGGTCTCTACGGCCTGGGCTCGGCGACGCACCAGGAAATTCCGCAGGCCGCGCAAGCATATATCGAAACTCGCTTGAAGCCGTTTGTCGTCGGCAAGAACTGCGACGAGATCGAAGACATCTGGCAGTCGGCGTACGTGCAGCAGTATTTTCGTTCCGGCCCGGAGAGCAACAACGCTCTCAGCGGCATCGACGGAGCGCTGTGGGACATCCTCGGCAGGCGCCTCGGCGTGCCGGTCTACCAGTTGCTGGGCGGCAAGGTGCGGGCCGCGGTGCCTTTGTACGGGCATGCTTCGGCCATGGAGCTGCCCGATCTTGAAGATCAGGTTCGCAAGTATATTGCAGAGGGCTATCAGTGCGTCCGCGTTCAGCTCGGCGTGCCCGGTTGGTCAGGCTATGGCGTTTCAGGCGCGAAGACTTCCGCGGCCACGCAGGCATTGCGGCCGGACGGTGTGTCGCCGTCGCCGGTCTTCGATCCCGGCCGTTACCTCACGCGCACCATCCAGATGTTCGAGTACATTCGCTCCAAGGTCGGCTTCGATATCGGCCTGGTTCACGACGTTCACGAGCGCCCCGCACCCAATCAATCCATCGAGCTGTGCAAAGCCGTTGAGCAATACCGGCCGTTCTATATGGAAGACCCGCTCAGCCCGGAAGATGTGGGCTGGTTCCAGATCTTCCGCCAGGAGACCTCCGCGCCGTTGGCCATGGGCGAGCTCTTCACCAACCGCAATGAATGGCTGCCGCTGGTGCCAATCGCTGGATCGATTTCATTCGCTGCCATCAATCGGCAATGGGCGGCCTCAACATGTGCCGCAAGATCGCACACTGCTGCGAGTTTTTCGATGTGCGCACAGCTTGGCACGGCCCGGGCAACGTGGACCCCCTCGGTCACTGCTACAACCTGCATCTCGATTTGGCCACCCCCAACTTCGGCATTCAGGAAGAAACCAAGTTCGACGAAAAGGTGCGCGAAGTATTTCCCGGCGCGCCGGTCATCAGCAAGGGCTACATGTACGCCAACGACAAGCCGGGCTTCGGCATCGACATCGATGAAGCCGCCGCGGCAAAGTATCCCTACAAGCAGCCATTCGAAGAACGCGGCAACGATCGCTTGCTCGATGGAACGATTGTTCGACCATAGCGGACTTCACACATTACGGCAAGACTCGGTTAAGGGAAGGCACTCGGAAGTTTTGTAACAGGGCATGACTTCAGTCATGCCGCAAGCGTCGCAAAATCAACGAGGGCTTTAGCCCCTGCGGTTTGTTCGCACCTTGTGAGCCGGGTCACGCGAAAGGCCAAGTTGAGAGGCGTACACTTCCGTTCGTTGCATCGAAAAAGACAGAACCATACCGCATGAAGAGAGACTTTGCACCATGAGCTATTCGCGAGGGCCAAGCCGTCCGCTGCTGGAGCTGACGATCGGCGATCTGCTGCATCGCACTGCGAATCGATTTCCGGACCGGCTTGCAGTGGCGAGCTGTCACCAGCAGAATTGCCTCACCTGGGCTGAGCTCAGCGCGGAAGCCGATCGCGTAGCGCGCGGACTCTGGTCGCTGGGCATTCGGCGCGGCGATCGCGTGGGTCTCTGGTCCACCAACTGCATCGAGTGGATCATGATGCACATGGGATGCGCGCGTTCCGGCGCTGCGCTGGTCAACGTAAACCCCGCCTACCGTTCGCACGAATTGCAATTCACGCTCACGCGCTCGCGAATGAAGGCGCTGTTTCTGTGGCACAAAGACAAGCACGCGGACTACGAAGATATCCTGGCCCGCGCGCGCCACGGGCTCAATCTTCCACTGGAACATACCATCTACTTCGACTCGCCGGAGTGGCCCGCACTTCTCGACGCCGAAGGCCAACTGCCTGATCACGTGGCCATCGATGACGTTGCCAACATTCAGTACACCAGCGGAACCACTGGCCTGCCCAAGGGCGTGATGCTCACGCACCACAACATAGTGAACAACGGGCAGTTTCTTGCGCAGGGCTTTCACTACACGGAGCAGGACAAAATCGTCGTACCCGTGCCGCTGTTTCATTGCTATGGATGCGTAATCGGCACCATGAGCGCCGTGAATTCAGGAGCGGCGATTGTGCTGCCCAACTGGACCTTCGATCCGCGTGCAACCCTGAAGGCAGTGCACGATGAGCGCGCGACCAGCGTGTATGGCGTCCCGGCAATGTATGTGGCGGAGATGGCCCTCCCCGACTTTGCATCCTACGACCTGACCAGCCTGCGCACCGGAATGATGAGCGGTGCGCCTTGCCCGGTGGAATTGATGAAACGCGTGCTCGATGAGATGCACTGCGGCGAGCTAGTCATCGCCTACGGACAAACGGAAACTTCGCCCGTAGTCACCATGAGCGACGCCGCAGACACGATTGAGATACGCGTGAATACCGTGGGCCGTGCCATGCCGCAGACAGAGATTCAGATTGCATCAACGGCGACTGGAGAGACGCTGCCCTACGGCCAGCAGGGCGAAGTATGCGTGCGTGGCTATGCATTGATGAAGGGCTACGACGGCGATCCAGAAGGCACTGCGCTGGTGATCAAGCAAGACGGCTGGCTGCATACCGGCGACCTCGGAGTAATGCGCGAAGACGGGTGCATTCACCTGACGGGCCGCTCGCACGACGTGATCATTCGCGGCGGAGAAAATATTTATCCGCGCGAAGTTGAGGAGTTCTTGTACACGCATCCGAAGGTAGACGAAGCGCAGGTCGTTGGCATTCCCAATGCGCGGCTCGGCGAAATTGTGGTTGCATGGGTTCGTCTGCGGCCCAATATCGCCGCCACCGAAGAAGAGATTCGCGAGTTCTGCAAGGGACAGATTGCCTATTACAAAATTCCCGAGCACATCCGCTTTGTCGACACGTTTCCCGCCACGCTGTCAGGGAAAATCCAGAAGTACAAGATGCGCGAGTTCGAAATCGAAGCGCGCGGATTGCAGGATGTGGCGGACGCAGCCACGGCGTGATGGCCTGCGCAACCGGCGCGGCGCCTGCTCTCCAGGGCCGCAAAACTCCGGGTGCCCCAGGTCTCGCTTTTGAGACCTGGGGCACCTTTAAGCGTGCAAGTCCGGACCCGTTGAAAAATCAACTACAGCTGGGGCGCCGCAGGCGCTGCAGCCGGTGCGCCTTTCTTAGCGACAAAGTCTGAAGAGCCTCGATCCCCCATCGCACGAGTGAACTTGATCGTGTCCCCATCGGCCTTGCCGGTGTAGCTGATTTTGAATTCGTTGCCGTTGAAATTCATCACCGTGTCAAAAGAAATGTTGTCGCCATCCACCTTGCCATTGGTGATGTCTACGTCTCCGCGCGGGGTCGTAACTTTCCCCGTCAGGGTTGCGCCATCGACGTGGAAGTCGAAGACCAGGGTTTGCGTTCCGCGCGGCGTTGTTACGTCCCCGTTCCACTTGCCGCTAAAGTCTGCAGCCAATGCGCTGACTGAGCCGAGCGCGAGAAACAAAACTGCAAGTCCGAATTTCTTGAGCATGTGAACATCTCCCCTTCGTGCGTAAACGATCCCGGCGCGGAATTGAGAATCCGCCACCTGTCAAGAGGGACGGAGAGCCATGCGGATAAGACCCAAACAGTAGACTTCGATTTCAGAATTTTCGGAGTTGCGTCAACCCCTATAATGCGCAAGCCAAACACCCTGTGCCTTCGCACAGAAGAGCTGAAAGCTGAAGGCTAGAAGCTGTCCTTCACTTGACCAGTCCAGCCCTGTGAATGTGCTCCACCTGCTTGCCGTAGCGTCCGAGCAGGGCGTTCCAGCGCACAATGGCGATCTCCTCCAGCATCTTCATGCCGTCTTTGAGATAGCTCATGCGGGTGCGCTCGTCGTGAGCCCAGCTGACCGGCACCTCCTGGATGCGGTAACCGCGCTTGAGGGCGATGAAGAGAATCTCCGGATCGAAGCCCCAGCGCTCAATCGTTTGCAGTTGGAAGACGGTTTGCGCGGCGGCACGGGTAAATGCCTTGAATCCGCACTGGGTATCGGCAAATTGCAGCCCCATCACAAACCGCGTAACGGCGTTAAAACATCGGCCGAAAAACTGGCGATAAAAAGGTTGGCGATGGGTCTGCCGTCCTCGGTCGAGCCAGCGCGAGCCGATGGCGATATCTGCCCCGTCGGCGATGGCGGCGAACAGCCCTTCAGCTTCTTCCATCGGCGCCGAGAGATCGGCATCTGTAAACATCGCCACTTCTCCCAGTGCTTGAAGCATCCCGGCGCGGACGCTGTAACCCTTGCCGCGATTGCCGGGATTCTGGATGAGCCGGACTTCAGGTGCGCTGGCAGCAATGTCGCGCACTACCAGTGCCGTTGCGTCCGTTGAGCCGTCGTCCACCACAATTACCTCGGCGGACCAGCCTCGTTGCCGGATACAGTCGACCACCGACCGCAAAGTGGCGGGNNGAATCACGATGCTGTACTTCGGATATCGCATAACACCAAAAGCCGCTGCTAGACTCGGGTCCCATTTCTGCCGGGCTTGTCTTCCGGGGAGGCTCTGGATATGATACCGCAAAGCAGGCCAGGAGACCGGCGCAATCGGGGTACGAGGTGTTTTCAGGCCAACTTGCTGATGCACAAAGGCTAAAATCTAAAAAGAGGCTTGCTTTTTCCACGCTTTCCCATAGAAAATCCGGTTATGCTGAGAGCGGNNCAAAGGCAGACCTGGTGGAAAAGGTGACCAGCTTGGGTGACCTGACGCGCCGCGATGGCGAGGTCATTGTGGAAACCATCTTCGGTTCCGTGATTGGAGCGCTGCAGAGCGGCGACAAAATTGAGATTCGCGGCTTCGGTTCGTTTCGCATCCGCCAGCGCAATCCTCGCATTGGCCGCAACCCCAAGANNACGCGCCAACGCCAGCCCCGCATTGGCCGCAACCCCAAGACCGGGGAACGCGTGGACGTCCCAGCCAAGCGAGTGCCCTACTTCAAGCCCTCAAAGGAACTTCGCGACCTTGTGAACCCTGGCGAAGCCGCCAAAGCCTCCTAGCCAGCCCCAAGCCTCGCAAAAACCACAGCGACCGTCCCTGCCTCAGCTTCCTGAGGCGGGGCGCCTTTTTTTTGCCCTTCGGACGCCTGGCTTCTTAGCGGGCCCATCCTGACCCGGATTTATACCGATTACGGCCATCATGCGTCCGGCGTGTCCGCGCGAGGCACGATGGGAAAAGAACAGCTCCGCCTGGCAGCTTGTGCATCCGCCGACCACATGGATTGCGATTGGCTTGAGTCCTGCATCCAGCAACTGGCGGCGGTTGGCCTCCACCAGGTCCAGGTGCAAGCTGGGTCCTATGGGCGAGTGACCCGGCGCGCACTGAGTCAAAAAGAGCATGGGGTATTTGTTGCGCACCGCATCCGTTGAGTAGACCTCGTGAAACAGCTCGCGCGCATACAGGAACTGCGACTCGAACTCAGAAAGCACCTCTTCGCCAACGGCGTAGCAGCACGCGCCGACACCGGGGCCGATGGCCGCAACCAGATCTTCAGGCCGTGAGCCGAATTCCAGCCGCATGCGACCCACGCCGGTCTCGACGATGCGCTTGACGGTTCCCCGCCAGCCCGCATGGAAGGCGCCCACCACACGGCGTTTACGGTCAGCCACCAGCACCGGGATACAGTCCGCCGTCTGGATGCCGAGCAGCAGGCCGGGTTCGTCGGTGAGCTGGCCATCGGCTTTCCAGGGACGTTCGCGGGTTGCGTCGGCCGCCACTGCGCGGTGCACCACGCTCGAATGAAACTGGCGAACGGCAACCAGCGGCGTGGCGGCATCTCCGCTCACAGCTTGGGCCAGAAGGCTGCGATTGCGGAGCACTGCTTCGCGGCTGTCCTCGGCGGTAAAGCCCAGGTTCAGCTCGCCCGCAGCATCCTCTGCACAATAAGCCCGGCTCACGCCTCCCAGGCGAATGCTGAAACCGTGCCAAAGCCAAGGGACTTTCTGCCATCCGGGAACAGCAAGCCACTGAACAGAATTCTCTGCGATGCAGGCTGGCGGCGCCAAACGGGACACCTCCTCAGCAACAGCGCGGTCGAACCGGGAGCTTTGCAGGCGGCCGCGGACGCCGGCGCCGGATTTGCCACGCAGGCTGCGCACCAGGCCCGCCTTGTGAAAAAGCCCATCGATCTCCCCGAGGTCAGGAACAGAAGTGACGTTGGTGCTGGTAGTAGGCCGCATCTGACTTCGATTCTATCTGTAGGTAGTTTCCAGGTGGGGAATGGGGGTATTGCAGTGAGGGAGGAGCATGTGGGCCTGCTTTCCAGCAGGCCCGCTCGAGAGGCAATTTGAGGAGGGGGTCCAGGGGGGATTTGAGGGAAGAGGTCCATGACGGACCTTCAAGAAGGAGTGTACCTTTCTTGGAAGGGTGTTATTCGGGGAAGCCTCTGCTAATTACTTACTAGGATGCGTCAATTTCAAAAAGGTTGCAAGGGGAATGTTTGGGTTGAGAGAAATCTTTCCAGGGACATCCGGCCTCCGTCAAATCGCCTTTTTACCGGTCTGGGCCGCCTGATATGCAAAAGACACTAAACGACTTGCAACCTTGGGGCGGAAAAGGCACTCTTGAGACTGTGAAATGGTGGCTTTGTATCGTCCTGGTCGCAATCCTGATCATGGGCGGAATCTACGTCTACCGGCACCGGCAGGACCTGGGGCTGGTCTCCCCTCCGGGCAACGGGATCGCCGAGAGCGCGCTTACGGAGCAGACCGCCCAGGCAACACACCCTGCCACCATCGTCTGGCAGTCAGTGGACCGGACGCCGGACGGCTTCAAAGTCGAGATGCCCGCGAACCTCAAGCAGATCAAGGTTCCGGCCTATAACGAACAGGGGAGCCTGGAGCAGGTGGACATGATCTACTCCTACCCCGACTCGGAAACCTGCTTTTCCGTGGCCTGGGCAGACAATCCGCCCGTGGAGCGGATAAATAGCGATGAGCCCGATCGCACCCTGGACATGGCTCGGGACGATGCCATGGCACGCACGCAAACCACGCTGGTCGCTCAGTCAGAAATAAGCCAGCAGGGGTTTCCTGGGCGGGACTTCTCGGCGCGCAATCTGGGCGGAGGGGTCATCAACTCTCGCCTGGTTCTGGCCCGCGGACGCCTTTACATGCTCAGCGCCGCATTTCCCTCGACCGCCGCTCGGCGGGACCAGGACGTGGCGCGCTTCTTCAACTCCTTCAGCGTTGTTGCCCCCGCAAAGAACTGAAAGACCCTCTCACATATCTATTGCGAGAGCCCGAGTCGAATGCTTGCCCTGGGCGCAACCGACTCGAGCCCGCATCAATTCGTCTCCACAAATCACGTCTGGCCGCCGCTCAGTAATCACTTCGCAAGGCCTCTGCGTTCGATCTGTCGATGCAGCCTGGCTTCCGAACTGAAATCTCCCAGCTGACCGCTGAGAACAACTCAAAGTGAGCAATAGTGACCTAATTGAGATTTCCTAGTCCATCTAGCAGATATGTGCAATTGTGATCAGACGTTTTGAGCAATTGTGGTCATGAGATCTTTGAGCGAGATTTCACAGGGCAGCCCAGTTCTTGGGCAAGTCTTTTGATGCAAACAGCTTGGACCTCGCAAGCCCCAAAACGCGGCCTAAATAGATATTTGAAGGCGGATTAATGAAGTCTCTGCTTCTTCCCCTCCTGGCGTTGGCAGCCAGTGTCGTTCCATCGTTTGCAATCACCGTCACAACCCCATCGAACGGCGCCCCGGTCACTTCGCCTTTTTCACTGGTAGCCAGCACAAGTGCCTGCAGTTCACAACCCGCAGTCTCCATGGGCTATTCGCTGGATTATGGCTCGACTACCATCGTCCCAACGTCTTTCAGCGCCATGGTCATCGCCGGGAGCGGTCAGCACATCCTGCACGTCAAGTGCTGGGGATCGAGCGGTGCCTCGGGTGTTACGGATGTGAACATCACAGTCATTCCCGCCACTTCCGCGCCGCCTTCCGGAATCGTGCTGGCAAACAGCATCCAAACCCTGCCGGGATGGACATGGAACAACGACCCGGGAACCCCAGGAGCCGCCAACGGTTCCAGCAGCCTGGTGGCTTCACCTTCATTGAGCGGAGCGGCCAGACAGTATTCCATGAGCTTTACCAACCTGGGCGGCGAAATTTATCACACCACCTTCGGCGCCGATCCCAATTCCACCCATTTCGTCTATGAAGCACAACTTTGGATCACCAATCCAGCAGCCATCGCGAATATCGAAATGGACATGAACCAGGTCATCGCCAATGGCAACACCGTCATTTACGGCGTGCAGTGCGATGGGTATTCCGGCACATGGGATTACACGGTCAACGCCGGAACTCCGGGCAGCCCCATCGATACCTGGAAGCACACGAATGCCACATGCCCAAAGCCCTCGACGTGGGCGCCCAACACGTGGCACCACGTTCAGATTGCCTACTCGCGCGACAGCGTCGGAAATGTGACCTATCAATCGGTCGTGCTGGATGGCGCGGAGTCCGACTTTGCAGGTGCGACCGGGAACTCCGCCTTCACGCTAGGCTGGGGTTCCACGCTGCTCACCAACTTCCAAATTGACGGCCTCGGATCGGGTGGCTCAACAACCGCCTATCTCGATAACCTGACCGTCTACCGGTGGTGAGCTTCGCAAGCTAGTGGAGTCGTCGCGCTCCAAATCTCCTGTGCCCGTCTGGAAAACAAATGCCGGGCGCCCCATGTCCAGGCCCCCCACAGGAAGGCCCGTGCCTGTGGGGGTGGAGTTTTCGTCCACCGTGTCGGAAGGCCTGGGAAAGCATCATGTCCGGTTTGGCGGTGATCCAACCGGAACTAAGCCCAACTTCGAAGAAGCCTTACATCCAAAGGTTGACTGGCGGAGAAGGTAATTAGCCAGCGCGGAGCTGATTCCTGCCAGCAGCCTTGCTTTCATACAGTAACTTGTCGGCTCGTTCGAACGCGAGATCGCAGGTGTCGATTTCCTTTAGTAGAGTTGCGCCCAAAGACACCTGAATGCCAACTCTGCTTTCTTCGGCCATCACTGAGGATTCACGAATAAGCTTCCGGCACCTTTCGGCAAGTTGTTCCAACGATTCGGCTGTTACATCCCACAAAATAACGAGAAACTCATCGCCTCCCCATCTCCCCACAATATCTCCGGGGCGGACGCTGTTGACCAGAGTTGCTCCAATAGCTTTTAGCACCAAGTCGCCGACGTGGTGACCATACCGGTCGTTGACAAACTTGAAATGATCAGCATCGATGAGAATCAATCCGCTGGCGCGGCTGAAGTCGTGGACTTCCTGAATTGCTTGTTGCACCTTCAGCTCAGTGAACCTGCGATTCATCAAACCGGTTAACTCATCTTTATATGCGAGGGACTCGAGTTCACCGGCCTTCCTCTGCAGCTTTTTCATTGCGCTGATGTCGCTAAAGATCTCCACTGCACCAATGAACGACCCGTCCTGGGCTTCAATTGGCGCTGCTCGGATCGATACAGGAACTCGATGCCCTTGCCTGTGCCGCAAGAACATTTCAACTTCCGGGCACTCTCCATCGGCGATAGCCCGGCGTAGCGGGCATCCTTTAATGCAAAGTGCGCAGCCCGCTTCATCCACGTGAATCAAGAAATTATCAAAACAACTTCTGCCCACCGCTTCCTTCGACGAATAGCCTGTCAACCGTTCTGCTCCGCGATTCCAGTATGTGATCCTGCGCTCCGCATCGACAAATTAAACCCCGTCGTAAAGGCTTTCGAGCATCCGTGCAGGAAGCGATTCTGGACCGGCATCTTGCATCCGTAATACTTCCGAATTCAACATATATAACCACCCAGTAGTGTCCGGCTAAAA